>JAATFR010000281.1 GCA_015655095.1 Hyphomicrobiales bacterium
GAGAGTGCCCAGTGGCGCGCAGTACGTGCGCTTGTAGCGGGCCTTGAGGACAGGGACGTCGAAGTCGACACATCACCCAGCGGCGTGGATGGCGCACTCCATTTCTCGTCCGACAGCTCGTTTCAGGCGGTCGTGCTTGACTGGGATCTGGGCGAAAATGAAGGACATGAAGCCGCATCGGCGGCACTCGCGGAAATTCGCAGGCGCAACGCCAAAGTGCCGGTTTTTCTGCTGGCGGACCGCACGATAGCCTCATCCATTCCGGTTGAAGCCATGCGACAGGCGGACGACTTCATCTGGCTTCTTGAAGATACCACCGACTTCATCTGTGGTCGCATCATTGCCGCCTCGGAGCGCTATCGCCAGCAGGTCCTGCCGCCCATGTTCAGGGCTTTGGTCAAATTCTCGGAAGTCTATGAATATTCATGGCACACGCCGGGCCATACGGGTGGGACCGCCTTCCTCAAATCGCCCGCCGGACGGGCCTTTTTCGAGTTTTTCGGCGAAGAGCTTTTCCGCTCCGATCTCTCAATCTCCGTGGGCGAGCTAGGCTCCTTGCTCGACCATTCCGGCCCCATCGGCGCAGGTGAGAAATATGCCGCCACCGTGTTCGGCGCGCACCGCACCTATTATGTCACCAATGGCAGTTCGACCTCGAACCGCGTGATCCTGATGGCGAGCGTCACCCGTGATCAGGTCGCGCTCTGTGACCGAAACTGCCACAAGTCGGCGGAACATGCGATGACGCTTTCCGGCGCCATCCCGACCTATCTGATGCCGGTACGCAACCGCTATGGCATCATCGGGCCGATTCCACCGGAAAGCCTGACGAAGGAAGCCATCCGCAAATCCATCAAGTCGAACAAGCTGGTGCATGCGGATATTGATCCCACCCCCCAGCATGCCATCATCACCAACTCCACCTATGACGGCCTGTGCTACAACGTCACCCGGGTGGAGGAACTTCTGGGCGGCAGCATTGACAGGATGCACTTCGACGAAGCCTGGTACGGCTACGCACGTTTCAATCCGCTTTATAGAAACCGCTACGCCATGCACGGCGACCCCAAGGATCATGGTCCCACGAAGCCGACCGTTTTCGCGACACAATCGACCCACAAGCTGCTTGCCGCTCTTTCCCAGGCCTCGATGATTCATGTTCGCGATGGACGCAACCCCATTGAACATGCACGCTTTAATGAAGCCTTCATGATGCACGCCTCGACATCGCCCAACTATGCGATCATCGCGTCAAATGACGTGAGCGCGGCAATGATGGATGGACCGGGCGGCGAAGCCCTGACCACTGAATCCATTCAGGAAGCCATAGCTTTCCGTCAACTCACGTCCAGGCTTCATAGTGAATTTTCAGCAAAAGGCGACTGGTTCTTCAATTGCTGGCAGCCTGACAGCGTAAAAGTTTCCACCGGCAAAAGCCGCCGCAAGGTCCCATTCCATGAAGCGCCGCCGGAAGTTCTGGCAACCGATCCCGACTGCTGGGTACTTCATCCCGGCGAGACGTGGCATGGGTTTGAAAAGCTTGAAGACGATTACTGCATGCTCGATCCGATCAAGGTGTCGGTCGTAACGCCGGGCGTGGCCGTGAAGGGCGGGCTTGAAAAAACAGGCATCCCGGCGGCCATTCTCACCACCTATCTCGAACGTCAGGGCATCATTGTTGAAAAGACGACGGATTTTACCATCCTCTTTCTTTTCTCCATTGGCATCACCAAGGGCAAGTGGGGCACGCTCGCCAACGCGATGCTCGACTTCAAGCGCGATTATGACGCCAACGCGCCTCTCGCTGTGGTGCTTCCCGATCTGGTCGCGCATTATCCCGAGCGCTACGGCGCACTGGGGCTGAAGGATATTTCGACAGAAATGTTCGAGGCGATGAAAAAATACCGCACCACCGAATATCTCTCCAAGGCCTTCTCGGTCCTGCCCGTGCCTGATCTGAGCCCGGTCGAGGCCTATGAGCGGCTGGTGAAGAATGATGTCGAGCGGGTTCCACTTTCGGCCATAGCGGGCCGGACCGTTGCGACCGGCGTGGTGCCCTATCCGCCGGGCATCCCCCTTCTGATGCCCGGAGAAAACGCCGGCCCCGACAATGGCCCGCTGATCGGCTACCTGCGCTCACTTGAAGCGTTCGACACGGGTTTCCCCGGCTTTGCCCACGACACGCATGGCGTCGAGGTTCTGGACGGCAAATACGAGATATTCTGCGTCAAGAAATAATATTCCGGCACATGACCGCACGACATGCCCCGCCTCGATTTTCGGGGGTGGGGCATGTCTGTAATGTGCGGCCAGACAGAGGCATGCGCACCAAAGCCTTGCTTCTATATTGTCACGCCTTTGGCAGGGGCTCAGCCATCTTGTCCTTCAGTTCATCAGAATCATCCCTCGATCCCCCTGTCACCGCGATAACGCGGACCTCGCGCTGGGGACTTGGAATATTGACCTTATGGAGCCTGAAAATATCGTCAATCGCATAGTGAAGATTACTTTTCGTGCTCAGAATATAATCCGTATCCCGCACAAAGCAGCGCAGTTCAAAGTCGAGTGAGTAATCCCCGAAACTGACGAAGAAAGCCTTGGGTTCCGGATATTTCAGAATCTCCTCCTGAGCCTTGGCGCAATCGACCAGCAGGGAGGAGACAAGGCGCGTGTCAGTGCCGTAATCCACGCCGACCTTGATGATCAGCCGCGCGATCCGGTTCTTGTGGGTCCAGTTCGTCACCGACGAGGCGATGATCTCGGAGTTGGGCACAATGACGGAGGCCCTGTCGAACGTTTCGATTTCGGTTGCGCGCACCGAGATATGCCGCACCGTGCCCTCATTGCCGCCCACGACGATCCAGTCGCCAACACGGATTGGACGCTCGATCAGGATCAGCAAGCCTGCCACGAAATTCTCGACCACGGTCTTGAGGCCAAAACCGATACCGACGGAAAGAGCACCTGCGACGATGGCAAGGTTGGCAAAGCCCACACCTAGAATCGAGATAGCCGCAAGTAAGGAAAGGGTAACCCCGATATAGGTGGTGGCCGAGGTGATGGAATTGCGGATGCTCGGATCGAGCGTCGTTGTCGGCAGAATACGGCTGCCCAACCAGCGCTGTATCCAGCCGGTCAGCGTATAACCCACAATGAAAGTGACGATGGCCAGAAAAATGCCCGTCAGGGAAATCGTCACGCCGCCAATGGTGAGCCCGGCGGCAATATTGTTGCCCCAGATGCCGAGTGTGCTCGTGGGCACACCCATCAGCAGCAGCAGAATTGGGGCCACAAGGACAATCGTCGCCAGATCGATGGCAAGCGTCACGAACAGCGATATGACGCCCGTAGAAGCAGGGTCAGCCGCCGCAGGGTTGCTGACGGGCGTGGCCGGACGCTTGCGGGTGGCGCGTTTTGCCAGCAGAACATTGGCCCCCTCCTGGGCCGCCATTCTGAACAACAGCGCAATACCGATGACCATGGCCGAGACGATGATGCGCAACTGGATGAACTCGGACAGCCGGCCATAGCCGCACATGGCAATGGCGGGCGTCACGAGAATAAACGTGATCAGTGCGAGGCGGCTGAAATGGACAACAGCATGCTGGTCCTCCTCATTGCCCTCTTTTGCCTTTACCGGGCCACTTCCCTCTGCCGTGCCGGGGTCAGCATCTTCCCAGTATCGATCCGGCAACATCAGCGCCAGCAGGCCGCTCACGGCAAGACTTTGCAGCAGAAGAAAGACGGAACGCAGTGGGCCGGTGACGAGATCATAGGTACGCAGAATGATCTGGAAATTGGCGGTAACGACCAGAGTGACGCTCAGAATGGCTATTCGCAGCGGAAGCGCTCTCGCCCCGGAAGGGGTGACCGGGACGATACGCCATGCCGGGGCGCCCGGAGAAAAAGCGGCATAGGTAAGACCGATAACCGCAAACAGGGGCATGATGATGGAAGCCAGTGTCCAGACCATATTCTCGGCCTGGGTGGAAAGAATGCCTTGCACATGAAGGAAGGCAACGCCGACAAATATCAGGAGCGCAGGAACCAGCGCATTCGAAATCCCTTCGGCGAGTGCCGCCATGATCCGGCGGCTTGACCCTGGTGAAGACTCCAGTGGATCCCGGGCGAAATGCCTGCGAATGAGACGACGCGCCTGCCATCCGCCTGCGATGCCGACGAGAAGAATGGCAATCGCCGTCAGGCTGATGCGATGCCACCTTGGCGCATCCATCTGCAATTCGTCGAGCTTGTCGCCGGCTTCTCCCGAAGCGCATCGGTAACCTTGCCGAAATCGGCTATGGCGTCCTGCCACACCTCCAACGTGACCGGCGGAGTAAAGCGGGCAAAAATCAGGGTCTGGAGCCGCATTCGCTCGGTTCTGGCCAAACCCTCAAGAAGGTCTCCGCCTTTGAGGATGGCAAGCGAACACTGCTTGATATGAGTCTCATGGGTATCGATCTTGGCGGCAAGGCTCGCCCGCAACGTGGCAATTTTACCGGATTCCTTGGGATCATCAGGCTTCGGTCCCGGACCAAGCTGGGCAAGCTGTGCCTTCAGCGGGTCAAGGAGCGCCTGTTCACTGGCCTGAAGCGCCTTTGCTTCGTCGATGAGGGACTGCACATCGGACTTGTAGTCGACCGTACTGTCCCCATCCCCGTTTTTGTCGATGTAACTCTGGGCCGCATTCCCGATCTTGCGCCAGCGGGCGAAAATGGAATCGAAATCCTCCGCCGCCCGGGATACGGGAACAAGAGCCAAAGTGGTGATCACCACAAGCAGGAAGGCGCCCAGAAGTCGCGACAGTCTCATATTCGATCCGTGCTCCGTCTACGGCCTCAGGAACAATTGATGGACCGCCGCCGCAGCTTATCCCGGCTGACGCCGTTCAGGAATGGGCCTGAGAAGCTGCCGCCCTGGCAAGCCGGTTGGAGGCTCGCTGCTCGCTCCACGTTATGTAAAGCGTCGAGCCGACCACGATCAGGGCCCCGGCGATGGTGGTCCAGGCCGGAATGTCGCCAAAGAGAACAAATCCCGCAATCACGGCAAAGACGAGCCGGGTATAGTCGATCGGCGCCATGGCGGCGGCATCCCCCACGGCCATGCCCTTGATATAGCAGGCCTGGGTTATCACACCGAATGCGCCCATTATGGCGAGTAAAACGAGATCAAGCAGGCCCGGCCAGCGCCAGACGAAAATCGCGGGTGGAATCGAGAAGGCAAGGCCTAGAAGCGCCGCATAGACGAGGAGAACAAGGGGAGCATGGTCGCGGACCATGACCTTCATGCCCGTTATCGTCAGCGCGAACAGCAGGGCCGAGGCCAGTGCCGCGCCCTGCCCCCACAACAGCGCCATGCCAGAGGCGTTGCTGGTGCCGCCGCCGCCCATGCCGCTGACCAGCAGCAGTACCCCGGCAAATCCCGCCAACGCGGCGATCACCCTCGGGAACCCTATCTTTTCCCGTAATACAAAAGCGGCCAACGGCACCAGCCAGAGCGAACGGGTAAAGGACAGCGCGTTCGCATCGGCCAGCGGCAGGGCCTGATAGGCGTAGAAGCTGAGGATGGTGGCGAGCGTTCCCGCCGCCGAGCGAAACAGCAGAATGCCCGGCCGCGTGGTGTAAAAGGCGCGGCGCCAGTCCCTCGCCATCAGGGGTAGCAGCACGATTACCCCGGCCGCCTGCCGGTAAAAGGTCTGGAGGCTCGCGGGATAGTCGTTGCCGAGAAATTTGACGAGGGTGGTCATGACCGTGAAGGTCAGGGCCGCCAGAAGCATCCAGCATGCCCCCTGAAGGTTCGGCGACAGGGTGTCGAACTGGTTTGCCCAGGCCCTCCTGAAACGCGCAACACCTCTTTTAACACGCATGACAAATTTCTCGCTCCTGCCGCAGGCGGTAATAACCATGATTAACGCAGCGTTACAATGAGCCGCCGGAAAAGCGCGGCCGTCCGCTGCCGATAGCCGATTGACGCCAGCGTGCCGGTCGCGGCTAATAACGGCAAAAAACATAAAAACACATGAAAGCAGGGAGAAATCAGATGGTTGACCACGCGCGGATGAAGACGCTCGGTGACGTCTCACGATATCAGGCAGAGGTCCAGCCCGATGCCATCGCCTTCACCTTCGAGGGCCGGACGGTCAGCTATGCCGATTTTAATCGCCATACGGATCTGGTCGCCTCGGGCCTGATCGCGGCAGGCCTGAAACCCGGCGCGCGAATCGCCTATCTGGGCAAGAACAGCGACAGCTATTTCGAGCTTTTCATGGGCGCGCCCAAGGCGGGCGTGGTGATGGTGCCGGTGAACTGGCGTCTGGCTGGACCCGAGGTCGCCTTCATCGTGGATGACGCCGCCGCCGCCATCCTGTTCGTCGGCCCTGAATTCTATGATCTGGCGGCAAGCCTGCGGGACAAACTTCCGAAGGTTCACACCATCGTCGCCATGGAGGGCGGCGTCCCCGGCTGGCCCGCCTATGAGGAATGGCGCGATAGCCAGACCATCACCGCCCCGCCCCCCGTCTCGCGCGATGACGTGGCGCTCCAGCTCTATACCTCCGGCACCACCGGCCTGCCCAAGGGGGCGATGCTGGCCCACCGCAACCTCCTCGACATGCGCGCCAGCAACGCCGCCGCCAAGCTGCCCTGGGACCAGTGGAACGGTGATGACGTGTCCCTCGTCGCCATGCCCATCTCGCATATCGGCGGCACGGGCTGGGGCCTGATGGGGCTCTATAACGGCGCGAAGAACGTTGTTGCCCGCGAGTTCAACCCAAATACCGTGCTGGATTTCATTGAGCGCGACAGGGTAAGCAAGCTCTTCATGGTGCCCGCCGCCATGCAGATCGTATTGCGCGATCCCCGCTCGCGTCATGTGGATTACAGCCGCCTCAAATACATCCTCTACGGCGCGTCCCCCATTCCTCTGGAATTGCTGCGCGAGGGCATGGAAGTCTTCAAGTGCGGCTTCGTGCAGAATTATGGCATGACCGAAACCTGCGGCACGGTCGTCGCTCTGCCACCGGAGGATCATGTGCCCGAAGGCTCGCCCCGGATGCGCTCGGCGGGCAAGCCCCTGCCGGGGGTGCGCATCAAGATCATCGGCGAGGACGGCTCGTCCCTGCCGCCTCACCAGGTCGGTGAAATCGCCATTCACTCGTCCGCCAACATGGCCGGTTACTGGAACCTGCCTGACGCGACAGCGAAAACCATCGACGCGGAAGGCTGGCTCAGGACCGGGGATGCGGGCTATCTGGACGAGGACGGCTATGTCTATGTCCATGACCGGGTGAAGGACATGATCATTTCCGGCGGCGAGAATGTTTATCCCGCGGAAGTCGAAAACGCTGTGTTCGGCCATCCTGACGTTGCCGATGTCGCCGTCATCGGCGTACCCGATGAGCGTTGGGGCGAGGCGGTCAAGGCCATCGTGGTGCTGAAACCCGGATCAGCGGCGAATGTGGGCGACATCATCGCCTGGACCCGCGAGCGGATCGCCGCCTACAAAACCCCGAAATCGGTTGATTTCATCGAGGCCCTGCCCCGCAATGCCTCGGGCAAGATCCTGCGCCGCGAACTACGTGATCCCTATTGGGCGGGCAAGGACCGGCGGGTCAATTGAGGGGGGACCGCCGCTCTGCTAAGCAATACCAAACCACCTGTAACCGGGAAGTCTGAAATGATCGGCAGATTGAACCATATCGGGGTCGCCACCCCGTCCATCGACGAATCGGTGAAAATGTACCGGGATATTCTCGGCGCGACCAAATTCACGGAAAAATGGTCCATGCCCGAACAGGGCGTCTGGGTCTGCTTCGTCGACCTGCCCAACACCCAGATCGAGCTGATCGAGCCTTATGGCGAGGATTCCCCGATCCACGGGTTTCTGGCCAAGAACCCCAAGGGCGGCCAGCATCATGTCTGCTACGAGGTCGATGACATCATCGCCGCCCGCGACGACATGCGCGCCAAGGGCTGCACGATTCTGGGCACCGGCGAACCCCGCATCGGCGCCCATGGCGTTCCGGTCATTTTCGTCCACCCCAAGGACATGGGTGGCATCCTCGTTGAACTGATGCAGAAGCCGGAAGGTCACTAAACATCCCAAAGGCGGAATCCTTCGGGGATTCCGCCCTTTTCCCGTCTGGTCAGATCAGGCTGAAGGCTTTATCAGTTCTCCAGTTTCCGGCGTTCCCCTCAAGGGCACCCATCCGGCAGGAGAGCGAGAGTGGCTGAACGGAAAATCGTCGCGCGGGTCAGCGGGGGGCTGGGCAACCAGCTTTTCATCTATGCCGCCGCCCGCCGGATGGCGATCGAGCGTGGCGCGAAGCTCTATATGGACCATCTTTCGGCCTTTCAGACCGACAAGTTCGGCGCCATCTACCAGCTCCAGCATTTCGCCGTGAAATCGGAACTCGCTCCGGAAAAATACTGCTTCAAAAGCTCGTTCAGCCGGAAAAAGCGGGAATTGCTGAAAGGCCTGTCCAACTCCCTGCCGCTCGCGCGAAAATTCATCGTCAAGGAGCTGGATTTCATCCCGCCTGGCAGCACGCAAAATCCCGATTTCAAGCAACCTCTTCGCGATCTGCTGCGGCTTGAGGGCTACTGGCAGGCTGTGCGCTATTTCCATCCCTATGAAAAGGAAATCCGCGAGGATCTGCGCATCGCCTCGCCCCTGAGTGCCCGGTCGCACACCATCCTGAACGACATCCGAAATTGTGAAGCGGTTTGCCTGCATATCCGCCAGCGGCGCGGCGCGCTCCATGCCCCAGGCATGGTTGCGCCCAAAACTGTTACCCAACTTGGATTCGATTATTACGAACGCGCCGTCGAACACATTGCCGCCCGGGTCAGCAACCCTGTATTCTATTGCTTCGGCGACGATCCTGACTGGCTGCCGCCACGCTGGACCTTTCCCTATCCTGTCATTTTCGTCTCCCATAACAAGGAGCAGGAAAGCGCTTATGAGGATCTGGCCCTGATGGAGGCCTGCAAGCACTTCGTCGTCGGCAACAGCACCTTCAGCTGGTGGGCCGCATGGCTCGCCCAGAACCCGGGGAAAGTGATCGTTGCGCCCAAAAACGAGGAAGGCAGACTTTCCTGGGCATCAGAACCCGACGTCAATCCACCCGAGTGGACCGAACTGGACGTGTGAATCGATTTGACCCGCATGCCCACGCATCCGCCCAAGATACTCCACGTCGCCAACTTCATGACGCGGTTCAAGGGCGCGAGCTATTTTGCCAACCAGTTCAAGTTCAGCAACGGGCTGGTGCGGGCGGGCTGCAACGTTCTCAATTTCAGCGACCGGGATGTGGCGCGCGCCTCCTCCCTGTTCCGCAACCGCAAGGCGGGCGCGGCGGGAGCCAACCGGAGGCTGCTGGATCTCGCTGCCGCCTTCCGCCCCGACATCATCCTTTTCGGCCATGCCGACACCATCGAGCCCACAACCCTCGACCGGCTGCGGGAAGCCTGCCCCGGCGTGAAGCTCGTGCAATGGAATGTCGACCCGCTGTTCGAGCCGGACAATGTGGCGCGCCTCAACGCCAAGATCGCCCATGTCGATCTCACCTTCGTCACCACAAGCGGCCCCGAACTTGAGTCATTGGGCCAGCACGGCCGCTATCGTGTCGCCTTCGTGCCCAACCCTGTCGATCCAGGCATCGAGCGCAGCCGCGCCTTCGAGCATCCCCGGGACGCGCTGGCCCATGATCTTTTCTACGCGGTCGGTCGCGCCAGCCTGCGCCGGTTCCATGCAGGCCGCGAGCAGGAAGCGGGCGAGATCGTCAAAAATGTGATTGCCGCCTGCCCGGATGTCAGGGGCCTGTTTCCCGGCTATCTCGGCCAGCCGCTGGTGGCCGGATATGATTATGAACGGGTGCTGGCGCAAAGCGCCATGGGCCTCAACATCAGCCGCCGCAATGATTCCCGTCTCTATTCCTCGGACCGCATCGCCCATCTCGCAGGCAGCGGCATTCTGGTCTTTCTGGACCGCGCCACCGGCTACACCGACCTTTTTGCCGAGGATGAAATCGCGTTCTACAGTTCTGAGGACGAGATGCACGACAAGATCCGCCGCTTTGCCCGCGAAGACGATGCGCGCAGGGCCGCGGCACAACGCGGGTTCACTGCTTATTCCCGGTTTTTCGATGCGACCAAAATTGCCCGCTACATGCTGGGCGTCATAGACGGTTCGATTGATGCGGGGCTCCATGACTGGACCCGATAAGGCGCGGCGCGCGCTTGAAATCGGTTTTCTGCTTTTCCTGCCCGCGGGCTATATCGTGGCGCCGGAACCGACCTGGTCGTTCTTCTTCTATACGCTGCTCTTTCCCCTGATGGTTTATGATCTCTGGCGGCAGCGCCATGAGAAATTCTATCGCGATCCCGTGCTGTTGCTGTCGCTGGCGCTGATCGGCTGGATTGCGCTCAGCACGTCCTGGGGCGTGGACCAGAGCGAGCGCATGATCTCGAAATATATCAATGCTCTGTTTACGAACAGCATCTTCCTGCTGGCGGGGATAAGTTTTTTTGCCCTCTCTGACGAGGCGTGGCGGCAGCGTTTCATGCGCTGGCTGCCGCTTGCCGCCGGTCTTGGAGCCATCATCAGCTTCTGGCGCTTCTACGTTCATCTGGGCATGCCGCTTGATGAGCGGCTTGATGGCTGGGCCGAGCTCCGCCAGCCCATTCTCGGCAGCAATGTCATCATCATCGCTGGCCTGTTCGCCCTGCGCAACATCGCGGCGGGAAAACCCGGCATGGCGCGCGCATGGCAGATTGCCGCGGCCATCCTTATCCTTGCTTTTGTCGTTCTCTCCGGAAGCCGCGGGCCTTTGACGGCTCTGGCGGGCTCCCTGCTGGTGATGCTCGTTCTGCTCCGGCCCAGACGCATGGGCCTTATCGTTCTTGCCGTTGCCGTCATTGTTGCGGCGCTCTCGTTCGCGCCCGCCGTCCACACCTATATCGACACCATGCTCGGCCGCGATTCCCTGCGCGGTGAAATCTGGCATGTCACGCTTGGATATGTGAAGGAGCGCCCCCTGCTCGGCTATGGCGCGGCAAATACGACCGTGTTGATGTATGACAATCTCGGCAAACCCCAGATCGTCATGCCGCACAGCATCTATATGTCGGCGCTGTTCTATACCGGGGCTATCGGACTCGCGCTCCTGCTCGCCTTTTTCGCGGGCCTCGCCCTGCGGGCGTTCAGCCTCAGGAACCGGATCGACCGCGCGCTCGCAACCGCCCTTCTGGCTGTGCCCGTGATCGCGGGGCTGACCGACATCAGCCAGGCGATCAAACCGCCGACCCAGGAATGGTACATCATCTGGCTGCCCGCCATTTTCATTCTGGGCCTTGCCGCGCATGAACGGCGCACACAGAAATTTGTTGCGGAATCACGCCATCAACAGCCTGCCGATCAGGCTGGAAGCGACGCTTCCAGCACATAGCAGGGATATTGTTTCTTCGCCTCGGCCGCGAGCACAAGGTCGAGATCAAGGGTCATAAGGGGCGTTGCTGCACTGGTTTCATCCAGCAGCCTCCCGCCTGGCGCGAAAGCGAAACCGCAGTCGCCGAAATCAAGCCCCTGTGCGCTCGCACGGGACGCGAAGAAAGGATCATCGGCAGATTCAGCGCCCGCAACGCTTCCAGCTCCGCCTCACGCGATTCCAGGAGCATCGGATACCAACTCCTTAAATGTTATGATATAACATAATATAATAACCGCCGACTCAATCTCACCCCCGAGGAGACCCCCCCATGGCGCAACGCCTCCCCGTGACCGTCCTGTCCGGCTTTCTTGGCGCGGGCAAGACCACGCTACTCAACCATGTGCTCAACAACCGCGAAGGCCGGCGCGTCGCGGTCATCGTCAACGACATGAGCGAGGTCAACATCGACGCCGATCTGGTGCGCGAAGGCGGCGGCGACCTGCTGCGCACTGACGAGCGGCTGGTCGAGATGACCAATGGTTGCATCTGCTGCACGCTCCGCGACGATCTGTTGCTTGAAGTGCGCAAGCTCGCCGCCGAAGGGCGTTTTGATTATCTGCTGATCGAGTCAACCGGCATTTCCGAACCGCTGCCGGTCGCCGCCACCTTCGATTTCCGCGACGAGGAGGGCGAAAGCCTTGGCGACGTCGCCCGCCTCGACACGATGGTGACGGTGGTCGATGCGGTCAACCTGCTGAAGGATTATGGTTCCGTTGATTTCCTGAGCGATCGCGGCCAGTCGCTGGGCGAGGACGACCAGCGGGCGCTGGTCGATCTGCTGGTCGACCAGATCGAGTTCGCCGATGTTGTCATCCTCAACAAGGTGGACACGGCAACGCCGGACCAGATCGAGGCCGCGCGCAAGATCATCACGGCCCTCAATCCCCAGGCCGACCTGATTGAGGCGAGCGAGAGCCGGGTCGATCTCGCCCGGGTGCTGGATACCGGGCGCTTCGACTATGAAAAGGCGCAGGAACACCCGCTCTGGTTCAAGGAGCTCTACGGCTTCGCCGATCACAAGTCCGAAGCGCTGGAATATGGCATCAAAAGCTTCGTCTACCGGGCGCGCCGGCCGTTCCATCCGCAAAAATTCCACGCCTTCATCAACGCCTCATGGCCAGGCGTCATCCGCGCCAAGGGTCACTTCTGGCTGGCGACCCGGCCCGAATGGGTTGGCGAACTCAGTCAGGCCGGAGCCCTTGTCAACAACGAGGCGCTGGGCTTCTGGTGGGCCAGCGTCCCCAGGGAACATTGGCCCGAACATGCCGACTGGCGCGAGGCGCTGGCGAAGAACTGGGACCCTGTCTATGGCGACCGGCGGCAGGAGCTTGTCTTCATCGGCGCCAGCATGGATGAGCGCGCCCTGCGCCGCCAGCTTGACGCCTGCCTTGTCGGCGACGCGAACGCGAAAGGCCTGAAAACCAGCGCCTGGAAGAAATTGCCGGACCCATTCCCCGTCTGGAAAAGGCAACCGACATCGTAAAAGCGCACCGGCAATAAATTCCGAATCTGGTTCATAACATCGTCATATTGAGATCAAAGAGTTGCCATAAAAGGACGTATTGATCAGGACGAAGCTGTGGCGGGACTATAGTCCCGACAGCACTGATTCGTTGAAAGGACAGAAGATGCGAAATGGCGGTTTCAGACTCATGGCCGCGGGCATGGTGCTCGCAACAGGTCTCACGGTGGGCAGCCTGGCTCAGGCTTCTGGTCTGATGGATTCCATTGGCCAGTTGAGCGGAGCCGCAACCGGTGGCTCTTCATCGGGCGGCTCGGGTGGCCTTGGCAGCCTGCTGTCGTCAGGCTCGCTCACATCGGGCAGCACCAGCAATGTCGCAGGCATCCTCCAGTACTGCGTGCAGAACAACTATCTCAGCGACGACGCGGCCTCCGGCGTCAAGGACCAGTTGCTCCAGAAGATCAACGGCGGAACGGCTCCCGCCAATGACAGCTCCTACAAGGATGGCGCCAATGGCATTCTGAACAGCAGCGATGGCTCCAAGATCGATCTGGACGGCGACGGCATCAAAAAGCAGGTAACCCAGAAAGCCTGCGATTACATCCTGAAACAGGGAAAATCCCTGCTTTAAATCGGATCATCCGGTCCGGACAAGCGGGACTGTAAAGCCCGCTTCATGAGAGCGCCTTCAGGGCCCCGGCAACCGCCCCGCTTTTCCGGGGACGGTTGCCGGGGTAGAACCCGTATCCCGCCACGCCCGTGGTGATTCCGTCCTGAATGCCCCACGCCTCATGGAAGCCTCATGAAATCCATTTCCCAACGCATCGCCGAAGAACTGAGTGTCGAGGAGCGTCAGGTCACGGCCGCCATAGACCTGCTCGACGGCGGCGCGACCGTGCCCTTCATCGCCCGCTACCGCAAGGAAGTGACCGGTGCGCTGGATGACGTCCAGTTGCGCGATCTGGAGGAACGGCTGCGCTATCTGCGCGAGCTGGATGAACGCCGGGTCGCAATCCTGCAAAGCA
Source organism: Hyphomicrobiales bacterium (assembly GCA_015655095.1). Classification (GTDB taxonomy): domain Bacteria; phylum Pseudomonadota; class Alphaproteobacteria; order Parvibaculales; family Parvibaculaceae; genus JAATFR01. Next base: position 13,976 of record JAATFR010000281.1, read on the forward strand.
TCGAGGAACAGGGCAAGCTTGACGACAGGCTGCGCGGGCTGATCGCCGCCGCCGATACCAAGGCCCGGCTCGAAGACATCTATCTGCCCTACAAGAGCAAGCGCCGGACAAAGGGCGAGATCGCCCGCGAGGCAGGGCTTCAGCCTCTGGCCGACGCGCTGCTGGCGGATACCGGCCTGGACCCGCTGGCGAGCGCCGCCGCCTATGTTCAGGCCGACAAGGGCGTGGCGGACGCCGCCGCCGCGCTTGAGGGCGCGCGCGCGATCCTGTCGGAGCGTTTCGCGGAGGATGCCGAACTGATCGGCTCCCTGCGCGAAGAAGTATGGGCACAGGGCCTGATCGTCTCGAATGTTCGCGAAGGCAAGGAAGTGGAAGGCAACAAGTTTGCCGACTATTTCGACTTCAGCGAACCGCTGATGAAGCTCCCGTCGCATCGCATCCTTGCCCTTTTCCGGGGTGAGAAGGAGGAAGCTCTGTCCCTGCGCATCCTCAGCGAGCCCGAGACCGAGCTCGCCGGACCAGCGAAACTGCCCGGGACCTGCGAGCGCCGCATCGCCCATCATTATGGCATCGCCGATCAGGGCCGGCCAGCGGACCGCTGGCTGCTTGAAACCGTGCGCTGGGCCTGGCGCACCAAGATCCAGCTTCACATCACCATGGATTTGCGGATGCGACTGCGCACGCTGGCCGAGGATGAGGCGGTGAAAGTCTTTGCAGGCAATTTGCCCGACCTGCTGCTGGCTGCCCCGGCGGGTACCCGCGCAACGCTGGGCCTTGATCCGGGCTTTCGCACCGGCGTCAAGGTCGCGGTCGTGGACGCCACCGGCAAAGTGGTCGATTCCTGTGCGATCTTCCCCCACGAGCCACAGCGGCGCTGGAACGAGGCGCTGGCCGTGCTCGGCAGGCTCGTCCGCGCCCATCATGTGGACCTGATCGCCATCGGCAACGGCACGGCCTCGCGCGAAACCGACAAACTCGCCGCCGACCTGATCAAGCAGAACCCCGAGCTGAAACTCACCAAGGTGGTGGTGTCCGAGGCCGGGGCTTCCGTCTATTCGGCCTCCGCCTTCGCTTCCGCCGAGCTGCCCGATCTGGACGTCACCATCCGCGGCGCGGTCTCCATCGCACGCCGCCTGCAAGATCCGTTAGCTGAACTGGTCAAGATCGATCCCAAATCCATCGGCGTCGGCCAGTACCAGCATGATATTGGCGAATACAAGCTGTCGCGCTCGCTCAACGCCGTGGTCGAGGATTGCGTGAACGCGGTCGGCGTCGACGCCAACACCGCCTCCGCGCCGCTGCTGGCTCGCGTCTCGGGCATCGGCGAGGGGCTCGCGGAAAACATCGTGCGCTATCGCGACGAGCATGGCCCGTTCCGCACCCGCTCGGCGCTGAAGAAGGTGCCGCGGCTTGGCGACAAGGCGTTCGAACTTTGCGCCGGTTTCCTGCGCATTGCCCGTGGCGAGGACCCGCTCGACGCCTCCGCCGTTCACCCGGAGGCCTATCCGGTGGTGCGCCGGATCATCGAGAAGACGGGCGACGACCTCAAGAACCTGATCGGCAACACCATCCGGCTGCGCAGCCTCAACGCCCGAGATTTCATCGATGAGAAATTCGGGGTGCCGACCGTAACCGACATTCTGCGCGAAATGGAAAAGCCGGGCCGCGATCCCCGCCCGGCGTTCAAGGCCGCGACCTTCATGGAAGGCATAGAGAAAATCTCGGACCTGCGCCCCGGCATGATGCTGGAAGGGGTGGTGACCAATGTGGCCGCCTTTGGCGCTTTCGTCGATGTCGGCGTCCATCAGGACGGGCTGGTCCACATCTCGATGATGTCGTCGAGCTTCGTCAAGGATCCGCGCGACGTGGTCAAATACGGCGATGTGGTGCGCGTCAAGGTGCTGGAGGTGGATCCCACCCGCAAGCGCATCAGCCTCACCATGCGCATGGACGACGAGGTGGCCACCCCGCGCGCGCCCGGAGCCGCAGCATCGCAAAAGCCGGGCCCACGGCCGCAGCAGGGCAATTCCCCGAAAAGGGTTGAAAAAAGAGTGGAAAAACCAGCGGACGATGCCGTGGGAGGCGCCCTTGCCGAAGCCCTGCGCCGGGCGGGCCTCGACCGGAAATAGGCTCAACCCAAAGAGGGTGGACAAGACCCGGCGGCGAGGCGTTTTATGGAGGAGCTACGGGAAGCGGTGTTTGCGCCTTCCGGCTGCCGGAGTTTTTTTGATGTCTGACCTTTCGCCGCCCGCACCCGTGGGGGGCCCCATCGCCGCCACAGTTTTCCTGAATTTTCTGTGCTACTTCGCTATCGGCATTCCGCTCGCCGTGCTGCCGGGCCATGTGCTGGGGCTCGGCTATGGGCCGGTGGTCGCCGGGCTCGCCATAAGCATCCAGTATGTCGCCACTTTCCTCAGCCGGCCTCATGCGGGCCGCATTGCCGATACCATAGGCCCCAGGCACATTACGCAATGGGGCCTGATCGGCTGCACCATCAGCGGGCTTGTGTTGATGGCCTCGGGTCTGCTCTCTTCCCTGCCCATACTGGCGCTTGCCATCCTGCTTGCCAGTCGGCTGCTGCTTGGCTTTGCCGAAAGCTGGGTCGCGACTGGCGCCATCACCTGGGCCATCGGCCGGACAGGGCCTGAGCACACCGCGCAGGTCGTCTCCTGGAACGGCATCGCCACCTACGGCGCGCTGGCGCTGGGGGCGCCGCTCGGTGTCGCCATCAACCATACGCTGGGCTTTTCAGCTCTGGGCGTCAGCATGTTCGCGCTTGGCCTGTTCGGCAGCGCGCTCGCCTGGAAATATCCCCGGGTATCCGTGATTTCTGGTGACAGGCTGCCCTTCGCCAATGTCTTCATGCGGGTTCTGCCCTGCGGCATGGGGCTGGCGCTCGGCGCGGTTGGTTTTGGCGCGCTCGCCACCTTCGTCACCCTCTTTTATGCAAGCAAGGGCTGGAGCCATCCGGCATGGGCGCTTTCCATGTTCGGCGTCACCTTCATCGCCACGCGCCTCATTTTCGCCAACGCCATCAACCGCCATGGCGGCTTTCGCGTGGCTATCATCTCGACCGGCGTTGAATCGCTTGGCCTACTGATGATCTGGCTCGCCCCCGCGCCAGCGCTGTCGCTTCTGGGCGCGGGCCTGACAGGCATCGGCTTCGCTCTTGTCTTCCCGGCCCTCGCTGTCGAGGCCGTAAGGCTTGTAACGCCTGCAAATCGCGGCGCGGCGCTGGGTCTTTATTCCGTCTTCGTCGATGTCTCGCTCGGCATCACCGGCCCCGTCGTCGGCCTTTTCGTCAGCGGTTTCGGTTATGCCTCGGTTTTCCTCGTCGCAGCCATCGCAGCACTTGCATCGACTTCGCTTTCGATAACCCTCTATCGTCGAACCAAAAGGGGCCACCCCAGTTCTCCCGGCTCAAACTGAAACAGGGCGGAGAATTTATTGGCAAACGCGTCAACTTTAAATCCCATTTCTGGCTAGTTTCTTATGAACTTATTCTTGTTGTTATGATTTTTTTACCGTTTTCTTTTTTATTCTTACAGCACTCTTTATTTTTTATGGGGAAATAAAATGACGGAAGCCCAAACGGATACAGCCATGCAGACGGAGTGCATCCGCCTTCAGCGCCTGATTCTGACAGAACAACGCGTAGCCAACGCTTAAAAAGATCCGGTGGCAGCCTATTTGTTGCTCATTTTCTGCTTTGGTATGTTTGGCACCCATCGCTTCTATATTGGACGAATCTCAAGCGTCATTACTATGCTGGTCCTAAGCTGCACGATTGTCGGTCTTGTCATTACCTGCGTCTGGTGGATTGTCGATATCTTTCTCATTCCCAGAATGATACGGGAGGATCAGGACAGAATCCGTCAACAGACAATAACTGAAATGGGTTTTGTTATCTGACGCACACGAACAGGCCAGCCCCACGCAAATCTCTCGGCGGCAGAATACCGCATAAAGATTAAATATGGGTATATGCCAGCGTTTTGCAGAACCCCCCCCAGGAACATTTACAATATACGAATTCTGTTCGTTATTTTGTGAGAAGCATTGAAGAATCTCCCCCTGATTGGCTGACAGCAGGCATCAACCCTCTCTCTTTCTGTCTGGAACAGGCATTCAGGGGCCGGATTGATGTTGACTTCCCGCAGCATCATTTGATTGGATCAAACAGTAGCGGCTATTGGGGAATAGTCCGCTTAGGAATATTGGGGGATACAATGCATAATTTCACGAAAATTTTTGTTTGCATGGCTTTCTGCTTCGCGTACCTTGTTTCGGCAACCGCCGCCGATGCGAACACTGTACAGCAGCAGTGTTCCGATCAATGGAAAACGGACAAGGCCGCAGGCAAGATTCCTGACGGAACGAACTGGGCAAAATTCTATAGCACCTGCGCCGCAAGCCTGAA
>JAATFR010000048.1 GCA_015655095.1 Hyphomicrobiales bacterium
ATGGGCGGAACCGTTACACAGAAGCAGAATGACAGATGCCCATGCTTCTAGCACAGGCTGGGCGGGCTTGAGATAGTCCCGCTTCCCGGTCAGCTCTGAAGGCTCGTGCGGAGCGACGTCAGGCTGGTTTCGCGGATCGGTTCGAGATCGAGGTTCGGGTCGAGCAGGGTCTGCATGCTCAGCCCGAACAGAAGGGCGCCGACCATCAGGGCTGCGGCATCGGGGTTGATGCCCGGTCGCACGGAGCCGTCGGCGAGGCCGCGCAGAAACTGGGCTTCCAGCTTGATCTCCACATCCTTGTGGGCTGCCGCGAATGTTGCCCGCAGGTCCGAGATTTCCGCGACGGCCCCTGCCGTCACGATGAAATAGGCCCGAAGCTCACTGTCGCTTGCCAGATTGCCAAGATAGACATCGACGAAGGTGAGGACGGACTCAAGCCCGCTGACTGAATCGATATCGCGTTCATCCAGCAGACTCTGGAGTCGAGCTTGCAGGCGGGCGATCAGGGCTTCGATTAACCCCTGTTTTGAGCCGAACTTCTGGGTGGCGAGACCCCGGCTGTAGCCGGCCCGCAGGCCAATGTTTTCGAAAGTGGCGGCAGCAAGACCACGCTCGACTATCAGACTGGCGGCAGCCTGCAACAATCCATTTTCCGACTCGCTGCGGCGCTCCGCCTGATTGCGGCGTTTTGATTGTTTTCCCGTCTGGATGTTCATCTTGCAATCTCTACAAACTTGTTGGACAACTAGCAAATATAAAAACAATTTCCCGGCCTAAAAGAACATCCGGGCAGGAGGAGGCTTATCGTGACCATTCCATCGGACGTGGCAAACACCATCGTCGATCCCAAGGCTTATGCGGACGGAGATCGCGTCGATCAGGCATTCGCGTGGCTGCGCCGTGAGGCCCCCTTGGCGCAGGCCCAGCCCGATGGATTCGATCCTTTCTGGGTCGTGACACGCCATGCCGATATTCTTGAAGTCGAGCGGTTCAACGATCTCTATCACAATGGCGACCGGGCTACGGTGGTGACCACCATCGAGGCTGACCGCAAGGTGCGGGAGATGATGGGCGGCTCGCCCCATCTGGTCCGCTCTCTTGTCCAGATGGACGGCAGCGACCACCGGGGTTATCGCCGTCTCACTCAGGCGTCCTTCATGCTCCAGAACCTGCGGGTTCTTGAGGCCCGTATCCGCGATATTGCCAAGGGGTTCATCGACCGGATGCTGGAGCATGACGGGCGTTGCGATTTTGCCCGGGATGTCGCCTTTCTCTATCCGCTCCATGTGGTCATGGAGGTGATCGGCGTACCTGAAAGCGACGAGCCCCGCATGCTAAAGCTCACGCAGGAGCTGTTCGGCAATGCAGATCCGGAATTGAACCGGTCCGGTTCTGAAGTGATGGATGCCAGCACGGGAGTCGATACCGTGCAGTCGGTGGTGCTGGATTTCATGACCTATTTCAACGGAATCACTGAGGACAGAAGGGCGAAGCCCCGTCAGGATCTTGCCAGCGTTATCGCCAATGGCACCGTTGACGGGCAACCACTGGGTTATCTGGAGGCCATGAGCTACTACATCATCGCTGCAACGGCCGGGCATGATACGACGTCAGCCTCGACCGCCGGCGGCATGTGGGCTCTGGCAGAAAACCCTGAGCAGTTCGCCCGGCTCAAGGCTGATCCTTCCCTTATCAACGGGCTGATCGAGGAGTCGATCCGCTGGGTGACGCCAGTAAAGCATTTCATGCGCAGCGCGACGGATGATGCCGAATTGTCGGGCCAGAAGATCGCCAAAGGGGATTGGCTATTCCTTTCCTATGCTTCGGGGAACCGCGACGAGGCTGTATTCGACGCTCCATTCAGTTTCGACATCAGCCGCACGCCCAACAAGCATGTCGCCTTCGGGTATGGGGCACACGTCTGCCTTGGCCAGCATTTGGCGCGGATGGAGATGCGCATCCTGTGGGAGGAGCTTCTTTCGCGGGTCGAGTCCGTGGAGCTTGATGGTACACCGAAGCGGATGGCGGCCAATTTTGTCTGCGGTCCCAAGTCAGTTCCCATCCGTTTCAAGGCGCACTGATGGCGGAACCTTTCAAGGTCTGGCAGTGCCGTACCTGCGGGTACATTTATGACGAAGCGGAAGGCGATCCCGGTGAAGGACTCGCGCCGGGGACCCGGTGGGATGATCTGCCGAATGACTGGCTATGCCCGCTCTGCGGCACGCCCAAGGACGATTTCGACATGGTCGAGATTTAAAACCGGGGATAAATAATGAAAGCCCGGAAGATCGCATCTTCCGGGCTTTCGTTATAAGGATGTGCCGGTAAGAATCCGTCAGGGGCAGCCTTCCAGCGCCCGGCCCTTTGATCCTGGCGCCACCATGTTGAACAGGGGCGTGAGGATGATAGCGAGGGCCAGATTGATGATCAGGGAATAGAACGCGGCATAGCCGGGCAACATGTAGCCCAGAATATCGAGTGGATAGATCGAGCCTTTGAAACCAAGGCTTGCCGCCATGCCGGTTCCGATGATGATGCCAGTCGCCCAGCCAGCCAGCAGCGCCCAGCCGTTGAGCCAGCGGGTGAAGAGGCCGATCATGACCGCGGGGAGCGTCTGGATGATCCAGATGCCGCCGAGAAGCTGAAACTGGATCGCGAACTGCTTGTCGAGGCTGAGCACAAAGACGAGCGCTCCGGCTTTCACGATCAGGGAAATCAGCTTCGCCATCCGCGACTCCTGCGCGTCAGTACATCGGGGATTAATATATTCCTTGTAGATATTACGTGTGAACAGGTTGGCACAGGCGATCGACATGATCGCGGCTGGCACCAGAGCGCCGATGGCGATGGCAGCGAAGGCAAGCCCCACGAACCAGGAAGGAAAAGAATCAAGGAAAAGCGCAGGCACCGAGAAATTCGCGCCGAATTCGGCAAACCCTGCCGCATAGGCGGGGTTCGATTGCACGCCCGCTGCAATCGCCATGAAGCCGAGGAGGGCAAGAAGGCCGAGCAGAAAGGAATAGGTGGGCAGGATCGCCGCATTGCGACGGATCACCTGACGGCTCGAGGAGCTGAGCAGGGCAGTGAGCGAGTGGGGATAAAGAAAGAGGGCGAGGGCGGAGCCAAGCGCCAGCGTGGCATAGGCGCTGTAGCCGCCGAGCGAGGCTCCCTCGGGATGTGGCAGGATCAGCTTCTCCGGGGAAATGGAGGAGAATATTTTGCCGTAGCCGCCAAGCTTCATGGGGATGATGACGACGGCGGCAATGACAGCCACATAGATCAGCATGTCCTTGACGACGGCGATCATCGCAGGGGCGCGCAAACCGCTGGCATAGGTGAAGGCGGCCAGCACGATAAAGGCGATGATGAGCGGTAATTCGCTCCAGAACCCGCTTAGATGCAAGCCAAGCGCGGCAATGATGACCTCCATGCCGACAAGCTGGAGGGCGATATAGGGCATGGTCGCAAGCAGGCCGGTAATCGCGATGGCCAGTGCCAGTGGTTGGTTCTCGAAACGCCCCTTCACAAAATCGGCGGCCGTTATGTAACCGTTGCGTTGGGCCACCTCCCACATGCGCGGGAAGACCATGAACAGGATTGGATAGATGAGGATCGTGTAGGGCACGGCGAAGAAACCGACGGCGCCAGCACCAAACATGAGAGCCGGCACTGCCACGAACGTGTAGGCTGTGTAGAGGTCGCCACCGAGCAGGAACCAGGTGATGAGAGTGCCGAACCGGCGTCCGCCCAGTCCCCATTCATGCAACTGGTCGAGATCGCCGGAGCGCCAGCGCCCGGCAAAAAAGCCGATGACGGTGACCAGCAGGAACAGGCCGATGAAAACACTGGTGGCGATATAGTCCATGATGGTCTTTCCCGGCTTCAGCGCTCGTCGACGAGATAAATGAACAGCGTCAGGGCTGAAGTGATCAGGATCCAGAGCATCTGATACCAGTAGAAGAAGGGTATGCCGTAAAGCGCGGGCTCTATCCGGTCATAGGAAGAGACCCAGAACATGGCAATGAAGGGCAGGGCGAACAGAAGATAGAGGGGACGCCAGCGGCGGCCTTTTGGTTTTGTCTCCTGTGCTTCCGGCATCGGCTTCCTCCCGCATGGTGCAATATCTGTGTTGTCGGCCGCTTTCTTCTGGCGGGCCCTTGACGTCGGGTAAAGTGCCCCGGCCCATGGGAACCTGCAAGCCGCATTAATATATCTGGCTACAATCCTGTATCAGAACGGAAGCCATTCACGACCTTCCGTATATTTGAGATAGCCGACAGAAGCCCCGAGCCTGAGCCCAACGCCCGAGCGCATAGGGGCCAGTATGACGTCGCCACGTTGCTGATAGTTGAGTCCGATCCCGCCGATGAAATAGGCGCTGCCCTCAACGCCGGGGAAGCGCTGGAAAATGGCCTTTGTATTGGGAAGATTGTAGATGAGGGTGAAAACCTTGACGGCATTGCCGCCAAAATCCCAGCCGGCGGTCGGGCCCTGCCAGTAGACGTTGGAACGTTCGCCGCTTTTCATCACCAATGTGCCACCGCCATAGCGCAAGCCAAGGATAAAGGCGCCACCACCCTCTTCGCCCGTGATATAGGCATTGGGCTGACCATAATCTGAGAAAACCTTGTGTACGGCTTCCGCCATGCCCTTTGATGTATCCCCGAAGAAGCCGCTTGCCGCCGTGACGATCTCATCTTCCGTAAAGGTATCCTTGCTCGGTGAGGTTTTTACGGAAGGCGCTTGCGAGTCGGAAGCCTGGGCAGGGCGTATGCCGAATATGGGCCCGCTAGCCGACACGACCAGGGCAAGACTGCATAACAGGAAAAGCCGGACAAACCTGTGCATTGCAAGACGCCTTCTTTCAAAATTTTCCGGTGCGAACTGCATTCGATATTTTATCGTGCGGGAGCGGCGCCGCGGGCCACAAAAAATGGATTGTCCATGCCTCGTTCGGTCTTGCCATAGAGCAACGGAGTGCCGTCAAGCAGGGTAACGCTGCCTCCTGCCGCCGCAAGGACGGCATGGCCAGCCGCTGTATCCCATTCCATAGTGCGCCCGTGGCGAGGGTAGAGATCGGCTTCACCAGCGGCAACAAGGCAGAATTTCAGTGAGGAGCCGGCCGCCAGGAATTCCTTTACCGAGTACATATTGAGGTATTCGTCGGTCTTTTGATCACGGTGTGTCCGGCTTGCTATGATGACAAGGCCATCAGAGGCTGGCATGCGGGCAGATATGCGTTGTGGAGCCGAACCCGCATGGATATCTCCGCCGACGCTTGGCGCAATTGATTGCTCATAGGCGCCCTGACCGGCAATGCCGTAAAACATGCGTGCCTTGGCTGGCGCATAAACCACGCCCGCGATGGGCACGCCATGCTCTATGAGCGCGATGTTGACGGTAAATTCACCATTCTTGTTCAGGAATTCCTTGGTGCCATCGAGGGGGTCAACCAGGAAAAATAGGGTTCCGATTTCGGTCCGGTAACCGGCTGCATGCTGTTCTTCCGATACGACCGGTATATGGGGCACAGCCTTGGCAAGGCCTGCCAGTATGATGGCTTCGGCATCATTGTCGGCAGCCGTCACCGGGGAATGGTCTTCCTTGTGATTGACAACCACATCCGTCTCATAATGACCCATGATCGAATGGCCCGCCCGGAGCGAAAGGCTTCTCAATTCGTCCATCAACTTTTGCAGGGCCTCTTGATCATTCAACAAGTGCTTTAACCTTTCGCAAAGTGCTGGTCGCACAAGAGCAAGGGGGACCGGTCAGGTCAAGCGTACCGGAATCAGTTCCTATCGAAGTTTTATATTCTTTGGTGTTAGGCAGGAGAAGTTTTAGCCGAGAATGTTGCGGAGGGACTGAATGAGTTCTAAATTGACAACTGATCCTGGGGGGCTGGCCGCACTGGCCATTGGGCAGTTGTGCCATGATCTGGCGGGACCGGTTGGCGCTGTCCTCAATGGAGCAGAGATGCTCCAGGATACCCGAATCAATTCAGATGAAGTTGTTAGCATTTTAACCCAATCCGCCGAAGCGGTGGGGACAATCCTGCAATTTTACCGGTTTGCCTGGGGGGCGGCCACAGTGCTGCAGGGTCTGCAGGAAAATGAAATAATCAAACGGATCGCCACCGATTTTCTCTCTAGGAAGAATATCGCGCTTCATCTGACGTCACAAACGCGACTCGCTTCCAATGAGTGGGTGCGTCTGCTGCTGGGCACCCTCTATCTGGCCGCAAAAGCCCTGCCCAGAGGCGGACATATCTCCGTCAATATGGTGAAACTGGATGGCAATGCAGGAAATGGGGAGGCTGCTCTTGGCATTGTGCTTGAGGGCGAACGGTGTGGCTCGCTACGCGAATTGCTGGCGCCACTTGATGCCGAAATTGAAAAACAGGAAGCGGTAACAAGGTCCAACGCCCTGGTGGAGCTCATTCAGTTGCAATATCGACATTCAGGAGTGGAGATTGTCGAAAAGTGGTTTGAGAGAAGGCTTTATCTGGAGCTGCGTATGTCATGATCATTGACTTTATCTGACAATAACGGCTCAGCCCTTAGTTCTGTCTCCTCCTTTGATGTGTATCGCATGAAATTGTTTGGATCCCTGAGTACATAACCGCGGCCCCAGACGGTTTCGATGTAGCGATCTCCAGATGTTGCCTCAGCGAGTTTCTTCCTCAGTTTACAGATGAAAACATCAATGATCTTGAGCTCAGGCTCATCGATTCCGCCATAAAGATGATTAAGAAACATTTCCTTGGTAAGTGTTGAGCCTTTGCGCAGGGAAAGCAATTCCAGCATCTGATATTCCTTACCGGTCAAATGCACTCGCTTGCCTTCAGCTTCGACAGTTTTTGCATCCAGGTTGATGGCCAGCTTCCCGGTCGTGATAACCGATTGGGCATGACCTTTGGATCTGCGAACGACGGCGTGGATACGGGCGACAAGCTCCTCACGGTGAAACGGTTTGGTGACATAGTCGTCGGCTCCGTCTTCAAGGCCTTTCACCTTCTCGTCAAGCTCGCCATGGCCCGATAATATAACGATGGGTGTCGATATTTTGCTTTTCCGCAAGGTCTTCAGAACTTCATACCCGCTCATGTCCGGAAGGGTCAGATCAAGCAGAATGACGTCGTAATCATAAAGCCTCCCAAGATCTATCCCTTCCTCGCCATAGGAAGTGCAATAGACATTGAAGCCATCAGACTTGAGCATGAGTTCAATGCTGTTGGCAGTTGCTTCATCATCTTCGATTACCAGAATACGCATGATGCCTCTCTATCATGGGCTGATGCTGCCCCATCAAATCCAGGCAACTGATCCTAAGATATATAGAAAAATAGACCCTCGGAACAGGATTTCCGTCTGTTATGGGGTGACGGGCAAAATTGAAGATTCTTTCGTGTGTCAGTTTGGATCGTCCCGATCTGGAGCAGGCCGTTCACTGCGGGTGCGGAGGCTTTTATGAAAAAGAGAATTTTTTTACTCGGCGTTAGAGTATTTATTCAAATATAAAAACACTATCAGTTTGTAGTTGAAGCATATACTTAACCTTTGTTGTTTTTCAGATCAATTCCTTGAGGTCTCCTGGCGAAAACTGGCCAGGAGGTATGGTTTTAGGACAGTAAGTCTGGCTGTACGTGTCTGGTGGACTGTAGGGAGGAGAAGTGCCAGGGGGGAGACGGGACAAAAGTGGAGGATTTAAGCTTATGAAAGCAAAGAAAACGCGCCTTGAAACGATGGAGCATGAACTTCAGGAAAGCATCAAGAGTGTGTCACACATGGAAATGCTGCTCCACGACCTGAAAACAAGGCATAGGGAGCTTGAGCAGCGGCTTGAAAAAATACGGTGTAGTTTTGAAAATAGCGGCAGAGGCAGAAGCTCTGGTACCAACGAATTTTATGAAGCATCGCTGAGCGTGCGCCGGGATAATCTCAAAAGAACGATAGACGAGATTTCTTATGCTCTTGATAAAAGTCGTTTACGGATGATATATGTCCGCAAGGCAATTCGCTGTTTTCTGCTGGTTAGCAACCAGATACAGTCTCGACGGACCGCTTCAGGGTGCCGCAAAGTTTCGTCTTCCCTGACAAAAACTCCTCGCGCTGCCATATAGTGCGTCAAAAACTCTATAGGATTACAGGTGGGGCGGATTTATCGGTAATGCTGAAGACGTGTTGTTCGCAGGCCGGGCAAACCATGCGTTTCGATAGAGTGCTGCCAGCTCATGAATTCCTCTACTGTTAGCGTGTAACGCTCACATGCTTCATCAAGGCTGATAAGGCCACCATCAATGGCTGCCACGACAATCGCTTTACGCCGGATGACCCATCGTTTTGTATTTTTAGGTGGGAGGTCGGCGATTGTGAGAGGAGAGCCATCGGGACCTGGAATATATACAGGTTTTTGCGTAAACGAGTTGGGCATGGGAATTATTCTCCATTAGTTATTCTTTTTATATGTGGAAAAACTTTCTACAATATGAACATAAACCTGAATTATATTTGAATATATATTCTACTTATTTTTATTTTATATA
>JAATFR010000129.1 GCA_015655095.1 Hyphomicrobiales bacterium
CCTTCGGTCGCGCCGTTGAACAGGGTCAGCCGCCCGTCGCCGTGCCGGAAGAAGCGCAGCATCGGCATCATGCGGTCAATGGCGTCATGTATTGGCTTGGGCACCGGATGGCCGCGCCTGACCAGCGCGTCACGCAGCACCACCAGATCCGTCAGGATCGAGAACTGGGCCTGAGGATTGCGACTTATATGACCACCATCAGGCAGAATCTGCGTGGTCAGTTCTGCCGACACCCGGGCCAGCCCCTTGGCGACGAGGCCGTGGCGATCCGGCAGGCAGAGGCTTGCCACCGTCATGCCAATCGCCGCCGTCAGGCGCGGCTCGCCGAGAGGACCAAAATGGCTGGTACGCGACAGGTGCAGAAGCTGCTGGGCCATGCTGGCGAGCAGTTGGGAGCGATAGATCGGCCCCGAGCCCTCAATGACGAGGGAGGCGTTGCCGAGCCAGGACATGAGCCTGCGTCCCGTGACATGGGGTTGCCACGCGCCGGCATCCCATCGCCCGCAGCGGACAAGCCATTCCTCCATGAGGGAGCGGACATAGGCGCGGGCCGCCTCATTGCCGGCGGCCGAGAAATGCCGCAGCCATGAAAAGCCATGCAGTTCCTCGGACCATGTGAGGTTCGGCGGCGCGACGACGAAGGGCGAGGAGGCTGGCTCGATGCGCACCTGAGCGCCGGGCAGATACCAGCGGCCCTGATAAAGCTGTTCGGCGCGGTCGGCCCTGCCGGGGCGCACTTCCAGCGGCTTCAGCACCACCCGTTCGGGCACGAGCGCGCGCAGGGTCTGGCGATAGGCCCATGTAGAGAAGCCGCGGGTCAGCAGATGATCACGGGTGTGGCGCGCGCCTGCCAGCGCGAGATCGGCCACCGAGTTCTCAGCCGTGGATGGCACCGGCATCTCGGCCCGGATCGTCGGCGGCTGGTCAATTCCCGTATCGGCCATCAATCTCCCTTGGTCCGGTCAGCGCCCGTCAGGCCGCTGGAGCCGGGACACCTCCCTTGAGCCTCGATATATTGGTCGCATAAGCTTCGCGTCCGCCCTTGAAGGTGGCGGTGCCTGCCACCAGCACATTGGCGCCCGCCGCGATTGCACGCGGCGCGGTCTCAAAATTAATGCCGCCATCGACCTCAAGTTCCGTATCAAGGCCGAGACTGTCGATCCTTTTGCGAATCGCCTCGATCTTGCCAAGTGCGCTTTCAATGAAGCTCTGGCCGCCGAAACCGGGGTTGACGCTCATGACCAGAACCAGATCAAGCTCCTCTAGCAGATGATCAAGGCAGGAAAGCGGCGTCGCGGGATTGAGCACCAGCCCGGCCTTGCAGCCCAGCGCCTTGATCGCCTGCACGGTGCGATGGGGGTGGGGGCCCGCTTCCGGGTGAAAACTGATGATGTCGGCCCCCGCCTTGACGAAGGCCTCCAGATAGAGATCGACCGGCGAGATCATCAGATGGACATCGAAGGGCTTCTCGGAGAATGGCCTTACGGCCCTCATGATGTCGGGGCCAAGCGTGATATTGGGTACGAAATGGCCGTCCATCACATCGACATGAATGTAATCCGCCCCCGCCGCGCTAACGTCACGGATTTCTTCGCCGAGACGGGCAAAGTCCGACGCAAGGATGGATGGGGCGATCTTGACGTCACGGCTCATGGGTGCCGACTCACTTATGTGTTCATACCCTTCCCGATGCTTAGCAATTCAGGACATAAGGCACAAGGCGCAGGCCCTTTTATCCCCCCGTATCCAGAGGAACAGCCCGTTCCGGAGCGTCCCTGGGCGCGGCGACCAGGCTCAGCCAGCGCTGTCATGAGCAGGGGATGAATGCTTTTATGGTCCTGTAAACGTCGATGGGCGGTATCTGCCTCAGGCAGATACCGCCCATTTCAATGAGACCCAAACCGGGGCTTTAATGTTGGCTTGCAATATAGGCCTTGACGGCCTTGAGGCCATCTTGACCGTCAAACGTAGTGACACCGGCAAGCCAAGGTTCCAGGATCGAACTATCCTCTTTGAGTGCCCTGAGCGCGAGCTCCTCGCCTGAACCTTCTTTATCGAGATATTTTTGCATGTTGACGCTGAGAAGCTCGGGCGTGAAGCGGAGGTTCTCGAAGAATTTGAGAACGTTCGGGCATTTTTTCGCGAAGGATGGCCGCAAGCCTGTCCAGACCTCGGCACTGCCGTAGTTTGGACCGAAGTATTTGTCACCACCACTCAGATAACTCATCTTGAACCGGGCATTCATGGGGTGAGGCGACCAACCGACAAAAACCACTGGCTTACCGGCTGAAACCGCACGCTCGACCGCACTCAGCATGCCCTGCTCACTCGACTCCACGATCTTGAATTTATCGAGTCCGAAGGCTTTCTCCTTTTGCATCTGGATCAGGATGTTGTTGCTGTCGTTCCCCGCCTCGAGCGCGAAGATCTTGCCTCCCAGAGCATCGTGGAATTTTGGGATATCCGAAAAGTCCTTTAGTCCGGCATCATAGGCGTAAGTAGGAACCGCGAGGGCGTATTTTGCCCCCACAAGGTTTGTGCCGACCTTTTCTATCGCCCCGGCGTCAATATAAGGCCTGAGGGTCGCATCCGAATTGGGCGTCCAGTTGGCCAGGAACACATCCACATGGCCAATCTTCATACCTTCCAGCAGCACGCCCAACGAAAGGCTTTTCTCCACGGGTTCGTACCCGAGAGCCTTTAAGGTCAGAGCGGCAAATCCATCCTGAACAATGTTGTCCGTCCAGCCACCGTCAGCGATAACGGGCGCCTTGCATTCCTCAATCTCTTTGGCGAAGGCCGGGGAGATTGCCAAAAGAAAGGCTGATAGCATACAGATAATACGTGACCTGATCATTGTCCACTCCACCTCTTATTTGAGATAATCGATAATGATGGTCCCATGCAGTTCCTTGAGATCGCCGACATGGTAGAAGCCGCGGCCAACACTCTTGGGAGCCAGGGTGGCCAGATCCGTTTTGGCGGTGCTGCGGAGTTCAACCATTCCACGACCGGCGAATTGACGCGACTCACCGACAGCTTCGCTTTCATAGCGAACCAGCTGTTTAATCGCTGCACCGGGGCCATCAGCCCGTGGAATGAGCTTAAGATTGTAGTTGGGCGCCAACATAGGGAGCTCTGATTCCTCGGCAAGCGCATCCCAGGTCGTCGAAATCCGCATCAGGATCGCGCCTTCTTTGACGACCTCGCAAACTCGTACGTTCTCATAGTCCTGAAACGTTATAACTGCGAATTCCTTGGCCACCCCCCAACGTTCGCGTCCTGCGCAAATAGCGGTGACGTTGTCGAGAAACAGGTGCGAATTATAGACCGCGGGCTCACCGTTATAGGTGCAGCGGAGATAAATGCCTGCTTCGTTGAAAGGACCATAGGAGGACAGGCCAATCTTCAACGAGCACATCACCGCGCGTCCCTCCGGATCGGCGATCAGGGGCTCAGGCAGATGCGACTGTGCCGCAGCCGGGTCGACTGTGACCTCAACAAGCTGCGTTTCTATTCCACGATAGAATGTCGGAATCGCTGCATACGTTGAACGGTGGGCGGGAAGGACTTCTCCCTCGCCAAACGGTAGCGGCAGATGCGCACCTGTAACTCGGGCCATGCACTTCTATCCCTCTTTATAGTCAGGCCACGTCATGTGGCCGAGCCTCTCGATAACTTTTGCTCTCTCTTCGGCATCCAGAACCGGAACGCCCATGATGTCGTTGATCCACAAGCCGTCCGCAGCCAGGCGAATGATCTGTGCTCGAACGGGATCAATGCCATCGTGATTGATGGCATCGCGCCACTGGGGCTGACGGTCATTCATGGGCGCCAGCAGGCTCGCGTCATTTGCCGCCGCGGTTAGAAAGCCCACGGATAGTTGCCCAATCGAGCCTACGTCTTCTGCGTCTTCCGCAAGCGAAGCCCTGATGAAGCCGCGCAGCCATCCGCCCGCCTCGGTATCGGCTGCACGATGAGCCTGAACCATTGTTTCCGTGTGATCGACCAGTGCCTGAACCATCCCCAGCAGCAACAATTCCTTACTTGCAAAGTGATAGAAGACACCGCCTTTGCTCAGGCCCGCTTCTTCCGCCACCGCATCAATCGTCAGGTTTTGCACACCCTTCGTCACTGCCACATTTGCTGCGGCAGCAATGATCCTGGCTTTCGTATTCTTCATAATACATCCTTCCTAAATGACTATACCGACTGGTCGGTATAGTCAAGTTGGCTCTGTGAATTTTGCTTTTGCCAAACCCCCGACAAAGCGATGGCCTTATAAAAAGCGCAGCGAGGAAAATTCAAATCGGGACACTGACGGCCTTTTTGCAGCCTCACTCATAAACCGGTCGGTTCCGTTGGTGCCCAAGTTTTTGTTAACCGGGGCTCAAAAA
>JAATFR010000120.1 GCA_015655095.1 Hyphomicrobiales bacterium
ATTGTCCTTGGGCATGTTCTGGGCGCGGGCCGCGATAATGGCGGCGCGCAGGCGGGGATTATACTCCGGGTCAGCCATGCCCATTTTCGCCGCGACAGTGATTTCCTTGCCGAGCTTTGAGAACATCTTGGAGCGCTTCTTATCCTGCGCGCCCTTGCGGTACATGATGTTCTTGAATTGTGAATGGCCTGCCATAGGGACTCCGGTCGGATGCTTCAGGTCGAATATCGGGGATCGAATGCGAATGACCGGGTTGAACGGCCGCAACAAACGGGCGCAAACCGGGCACAGGCATGCGCATCACCCCGGGACACCACGCCTGTCTGAATTCTCGCGCAGTTATAAGTGGCCGGGCCGCTGAAATCCAGAGCCCGGACATTCAGGCTCTCAACCCGGATTTGCCATCATCGCCACGTCGACCCTGACGAAATGGACCGATCGTTCGATCCGGGCCTGAGAAAGCACCGGAATGAGACAATCCCGCCAATCACTTCCATTTATAATCCTTTAAGCCTATTGGGGCCTTACTCCAGAATGATAGATCAAATATACTATTGCATATGCCGCCCTCTGAGCATTATCCCCATCTCAGAGAGCGGCCATGAAAGGTCTGGTTCCGCGGTCCCGCCAAACTCTCGCGTCCCCAGACCTTGCGCGCCGCTTCACCGCGGTAGCAACTACGCCTCGTCCCCGGTGGCTACCCCACCTCGGTTGCCGGAGACGGGGCGTAACCCTTCCCAGACAAGACGCAGCCCGACATATAAAACTTTCGTCTATATTTTGACAAAAAAGAAAGAGACCAGGCTATTCCGGCATGGTCGATTTCAGACGTCCGCCGAGCCGCAAAGGCTCGATGCGGGTGGCAAGGCCCGTCTTGCGGTCCGTTTCCACGAAAACACCGCAGAGCGTGGCCGGGCCGAGCGCGGGCTGGAAGCGCCCGGACGCGATCTTGGTCAGGAACCGGTTGACCGGCTCCTCCTTCTGCATGCCGATCACGGAATCATAGTCGCCGCACATGCCCGCGTCCGTCTGGTAAGCGGTACCGCCGGGCAGGATCTGGGCGTCGGCGGTCGGCACATGGCTGTGGGTGCCCACCACAAAACTTACCCGCCCGTCGCAGAAATGGCCCATCGCCATCTTCTCTGAGGTCGCCTCGCCGTGGAAATCGACCAGAATGGCGTCGGCGGCCACACCAAGCGGGCAGGCCTCGATCTCGCGCTCGACCGCATGGAAGGGATCATCCAGCGCATCCATGAAGACGCGGCCCATGGCGTTGATGACCAGAATGCGCTCGCCGCTGGCGATTTCGAGCAGGCTCGCGCCCCGGCCCGGCGTCCCCTTGGGAAAGTTCACAGGCCGGATCAGGCGCGGCTCGCGTGCGATATGAACCAGCGCCTCACGCTGGTCCCAGGCATGGTTGCCAAGGGTGATGGCATCGACGCCCGCACCGAACATCTCATCGCAGATGGTCTGGGTGATGCCAAACCCGGCGGCGGCGTTCTCGCCATTGACCACGACGACGTCGATGCCGAGCTTGCGGCGCAGTTTGGGAACTTCATCGACAAGGGCGTCGCGGGCCGAACGTCCGACCACATCGCCAAAAAACAGAATTCTCATATATTCAGACCGGTCCTGTCGAAATGGCGGAAACCAAGTTCGGTAACCACGCCATCAAGCTTCTGATCGTACGGGTCCTGTGGCAGTTCTTCCACCTCCTGGGCGGAAAATGCGAGACCTATGGCCAGAACCGGCCGTCTCGCCTCGCGCAAACCGCCGATCGTGCGATCATAAAAGCCCCCGCCATAGCCGAGCCTGCGCCCCTGTCCATCGAAGGCCAGAAGCGGCACCAGCAGGATATTCGCCTCCACCCGATCCTTGTCACGGAGCGGTTCCTGCGTGCCGTGGGAAGCTGGCCTCAGGCCGTCGCCGGGGCTCCAGCGGGCAAAGACGAGCGGTGTGGCAGGTTCGATAATAACCGGAAGCGCCGTCACAACGCCCAGCGACCCAAGCCGCTCGATCAGAGGCAAAGGGCTGACTTCGGTGCCGATAGGCAGATAGGCGGCGACCGTCGCGCCCCGCTCAAGCTGGAAATGTTCAAGAAAATGCCGGGCGATCCGGTCAGGCGCACCGGCGGCCATGGCTTCGAAGGCCTGTTGCCGGGCCTGCTTTGCAGCGGCGCGCGCTGCCTGCTTTTCGGCGTCTATGGACGGCATGACGGCAAATACATGAAGCGGGCCCACCTGGCCGTTGGAACGGTGATCCTCGGAGACCTACTAACGTAGGTGGGCACCGTGTGCAGGAGACCAGGATCTCCACCAGTGACAGTTCCCTAAAGGACCGTAAGGCCCCGAGATATATGGTTGTCCTGACGAACCAGGCAGTACCCTTCGTCCATATCGGACCTGAGGGGGGGGATCGTCAAGGGCCGGGGGCGTTTTAGTTGTTCAGCCGATGGGCTCGTCGATCCGCTTGACCAGCGTCTGGATGCGGGCGGCAGTCGATTCAAGCAGTTCGGCAATATTGTGCTCGCCCTCCTCGGCGCGGCGGGCAGCCAATTCCTGCTCAGCCTTGAAAGAGGCGATGTCGCGCTCAAGCTGCTCAATCCGGCTCTTGCTTTCGGCGAGTTCGTCCACGATCAGAAGTCCCGTCATCAGGAAAAGCAGCGCATCGGTGACATTGCCGAGCTCACTGGCAAGCTCGTTGGCCCTGCGATCCACATAGCCAGCAAGTCCCCTGACCCGTTCTTCCTCGCCATCGCCGCAGGCGACCTGATAAACCCGGCCATGCACGGATACCGATACCTGCCCCATCCTGATCCTTTCCGTTTCGTCTGTTTGGCTACTCGGACAGCGCCTTGCGAAGACCTTCAATGGCCCCGCCGATGGTGGCGGAGGCCCGTTCGTTCAAAGCCGCGAGATGGCGGATTTCCGAACGGGCGGCATCGAGCTGCTCGGCCAGCGATGCCTGCTCGGCGCTGGCGGCGGCAAGCTCGGCCTCCAGCGCTTTCGTCCGCTCGGCATGTGCCGATGCCTCCCGACTGAGCACGGTCAAACGGTCGATTTCGCCATTTGCGGCAGAAAGCGCCGTCCGGACCGATTCGATTTCGGCCTCACACGCGGCCTTTTCATCCCTCAGCGCGGCAAGCTCCACCTCCAGAGCCGCAGCCTGCGCGGCTTCAGCCGCGGCGACTTCGTTCAGTTCGGAAAGCTGGCGGATTTCCGCCTTGGCCGAATCGATCCGCTCGGCCAGCCGGGCCCTGTCATTGCGGAGCGCATCAAGCTCCGCCTCATATTTATCGGACGAAGGGCCGCGCAGTTCGCTGCGAATAATGGCTCCCTCAAGGGAGGCCAAAGCCTCGTCCAGACCCGTTTTTGCTTGCTCGAGTACCGCCGACATGGGCGTCGGCCCCTCCTCTAGTTGATCGCCGGCATATCCCCGGCGGACAAGACCCCCCGAGGCCCCGTGATGTCACAATACTTATCCTGTCTGTGAAGATAGGCAGGCGGGGGAAAACAGGTCAACAAGCAGAAGGAGATAGTTGGGTTTTTGGCCCCGGCGAGACAATAAATTCACCACCGTTCTGCCCGGGATATCGCCCCGGATATCGCCATTGACTCACCTTGAGGGCCTCGTCATTGTGGCGCCGCTTGCTCCAGGGGTGGCGATCTGGAAAATAATGGGCCGCTGGACGGGTTCTTCCCGTGCCGCTTCCGGCCACTGGCACAGCAGGCCTGACCGTCCTATAGAGGCATGACGGTCCGATGGGCCAGCCTCTGTGAGTACATGATGACGAAAATCGACAATTCAGCCGTCAACGCTTCCCATGACGCCATGGCGAATGCGATCCGCC
>JAATFR010000272.1 GCA_015655095.1 Hyphomicrobiales bacterium
CCCATATGCTCGGCCTGCTTGCGCATCTCCTCCATCAGCCACGGGCCCTGGATCACCGAGGAGAAGCCGGGATAATTCTCGACGTCGGTGGTGATGGTGAGCTGGCCGCCGGGCTGGATACCCGAAATCAGCAAAGGCGAGAGATTGGCGCGCGCCGCATAGATGGCAGCCGTATAGCCAGCCGGGCCCGAGCCGAGGATGATGAGCTTGGAGTGACGGGTCGCCATATCGGGTTCCATTCAGTGTTGTGCTGGCGCGCCAAGACGCCTCACGATTTCCTGCGCAATGAGGGGGGTTGAATCTATGGGTTGATAGGGGTGATTTTCAAGATGCCCCGAGAACTTCACCACAGCGCCGTGCTCCATCAGGCTTCCAATAAAGCGGGTTACCTTCTTCGGCACGCCGCGCGGCATGAAGACATGGATGGTCTTGCCGGTGGCGGCCGCCTCGCTGAGCATGTTGGTGGAGTCTGCGCTCACCACGAACGCATCGGCCAATGCCAGCATCTCGGCATAGGGATTGGCACCCTGCCCGTCCCAGATCCAGGCCCATTTGTGCTCCAGCGCTTTCGCCATCGCAAGCTTCATGGCGTCCGGCGTGCGCCGCGAGGGCGTCACCATCAGTCCGGCACCGCTGCCTGCGAGATCGGCAAGGCCTGCCACGAAGCTTGCGATATCCTCGTCGTCGAAGGCAACGTCCTTGGAGGGGCCGCCTGCCAGAACCGCCACGCGCGGCGTGGGCAAGTCCAGCAACTCGGGCCGCGCCGTTGCGCGCGCAGCCGCGAGCATCGCCGGCGTCTGCCGATGGGGCGAGGTGAGCGTGGCGAGCACATTGTCTCCGCGCAGGCGATCATGTTCCGGCACCCAGATGAAATCGGCGGCGCCCGTCCCGGTGCGGGGATCCTTCAGGAATACGGTAAGGGTATGCGGCGAGCGCCTCTTCAGCCAGCGCAGATAGGTCACGGCTCGCCGGCCGGAAGCGATGGCGACATCCGGCCAGGGGGACGAGAACCGGGCGAGATCGGCCGGGTCGGGCGGCCCCCAGGGCATGGCCAGCGCATAAAGCTTGCGCGGGGCGATCCTGTGCTCGACGAGGTTTCCGCCAACCCGCGCAAGCACCGTTTCGGCAACGCCGATACATTGCAGCGCATCGCCTGCCTTGCCGTCCGTGAGGGTCCAAATCAGAGCCATGTGCTTGTCCTTAGCACAATCGCGAAGGGTGCAAACATGGCCCTGCGCGGTCGCGCCGTTTTTCACCGCGAAGCACTCTCAGATCAGGTTGCCCAGGCGATGGCTATAGACGTAAGTCATTGAGAAAGTCGGGGCTTTTTTGACAATCATATTGAGAACACATTTCACCCTATAAACCGATTCATCCCCAACTACTGAGAGCTTGACTGAATGACGTCCAAAAAGACGAACGCTACATTTTCTGCCGCTGTTATTACTTTATTAACAATGACAATTTCTGGCCACGCAGACTCTATTGGAGTGGCCTCCTATTACGGTAAGGAAATGAGTGGGCGCCGCACTGCCAATGGCGAGCGTTTCAACCCGGCCGGCATGACGGCCGCGCATCGTTCCCTCCCTTTCGGGACGAAGCTCCAGGTGACGAATCTTCGCAACGGCAAGAGCGTGGTTGTGCGCGTCACGGATCGCGGCCCCTTCCGCAAGGGCCGCGTGCTGGATCTGTCCTATGGAGCGGCAAACGCCGTGGGCATGGTCAGCACCGGCACGGCCAAGGTGAAGATCGCGCGCCTGGATCCCCGCTAGAACGCCTGGATCCCCGCTAGAAGAAGCAATTGGATCCCCGCTGGAAGAGCCAAGAAGATAGAGTGGAACAAGGGCGCGCGCTCGGGCTCGCCCCCTTCAGTCCAGCCAATCGCCCATATCGACGGTGTAGGCAAACAGTACAACCATCCACACCATGGCCAGGACGACAACCCAATTCATCGTGTTGTCCCGGCGAAAGTAGATGGAGGCAAGACCGCTTGCTGTCATTATTCCAGCGACGACGACCAGGCCGATCTTGAGAAACTCCATGGCGCCCTCGACACCAGAGCCCTGAGAAAAGGGACTGCCCAAACATTGCTCCGATAGACTCTGGGCGCCAATGCCCATCGTGGTCAACTCGTCAAATAGCGTTAGGATACAGTACCTATCCAAGCTGAATTGGATCGACGAAAGAGACAAAAAGACACCTGGAAAGCCTACCTGCACCCCCAACCGCGGTAATTCATCTATGGTTTTGGGCGCAACTATTGTGCGGGGCCGGAAGACAGCCGAAGTCACGAGCGGCAAGACGGCGGGAAGGATCGATCCGATCGTGGGAAAGACGGCCGGCATATGGACACTTGCCCGCAATTGACGGCATGCTCTTTCGGGGGCTTCGTCGCGTCAGCGGGCGCAGCTGTGGGTCCATGAGCCGTATGGGCATAATACGACCAGTTGCCGAGGTAACCTATGAAGTGGATGTGCATTTCCCTTCTCAGCACGCTGCTGTGCTACCACTTCATTCGATACTGTATGGATCGCCTCAATCCGAAAAAGCCCGAGAACAAGGAAAGGTCCAAGGATCCTCAAGCTTAGATTCCACCCCTGAGGCTGGATTGGATCAGCGCGTCTTACCTTCAGACCGGATCGCCAGGGATCGAAAAATGCTATTGATGGCAATGAGTCAGTTTGAATGACCGCTCCGACCCGGACGCATCTTCCTCTAGCGCGTTCCAGCTTTGGAACCTATCTCAAGATTGGCGAATGAGCCAAAGGAAGCCGCAGATTTTACTCAGGCTTGTCCTGGACATCCCCGCACTGCTTTTCAGGCCTCTGCTCCAGCCTGGATGGCGGGAACGAGCCCGGTAATGAGAAAGGGCGGAGCTCGGGGGACGCCGGCCTTGTCGTTTCGCGCGCCTTCCGCACCCCAAGCATTTTCGGCGAACGACACGCCGAGCCCCCAGAAATGCGGCGCCGCCATACTCTCTGAACAAGGCGAGAGATCCGGGTGCAGGACCGCATCTGCGACAAGATTTCGGCAGTCGCGCGGCTGGGGGAGCGGGCTGGAACCTTCCGCCTCGGTTGCGTTGACAAGTTCGCCCGTCCGTATGCACCTCGGTCAGACCCGGTTCATCCGTGTCGGAGAGCACGATGCTCCCCTTATTCGAAGCAGAATTTCCAATGCCGGACGTTCATTCCGTGCTGCCCCGTCATAATCGCGGGGTTGCGCCGTGAAGGTACGTTGGTAGGGTTCGGTGCCGCCTCGGAAAAGCCGGGTCGGCAATCCCCTCCGGCACTCGGCAAACCGCCCCGATTGGTTCCGACAGACGATCGGGCCGGAATCGCGCTATCCGGGTGCGGCAGCCGCAGCTGCACGCTCGGAAGATTCAATGCAGGTTATCCTGCCTAATTTTATAGATTGTCACCATGCCAAAAAAAGATTCCGGGGAGCCCTCAGAATTTGGATCGTATACACTCATCTTTCTCGTCATTATTATTTGTCTGGCGGGCGCCGCGTTGATATTTGTTAACCAGCATAGTCATGTCTTTTTTGACTGACTTTATAAGATAACGCCCTGACGCAAGATGTGTTCGGGTCAAACACTCTTTTAGAGAACGGTGCTCCACGCGGCCACGGGAGGCGGCAGCACCGTGCCGGCTTTCTCCGGCATGACCGCCTCCCTCGC
>JAATFR010000004.1 GCA_015655095.1 Hyphomicrobiales bacterium
CCGGCGGCATCGACGTGGCGCTGGCTGGCGGCACAGGCCGCTCGCTCACCGCCAGGCATATCGTCATCGCCACCGGTTCAGACGTGGCGCGCCTGCCCGGCGTCACCATCGATGAAAAGCGGATCGTCTCGTCCACGGGCGCGCTGACGCTGGAAAAGGTGCCGGGTCATCTGGTTATCGTTGGCGGCGGCGTCATCGGTCTGGAGCTTGGCTCTGTTTGGCATCGCCTCGGCGCGAAGGTGACGGTGGTTGAATTCCTCGACCAGCTGCTACCCGGCATGGACGGCGACGTTTCCAGGAATTTCCAGCGCATCCTGAAAAAGCAGGGCTTCGAGTTCAAGCTTGGCTCCAAGGTGACTGGCGTCGAACTCGCCAAGAACAACCTCAAGATCAGCGTGGAGCCCGCAGCGGGCGGCGCGACCGAACAGATCGAGGCCGACGTGGTGCTCGTTGCCATCGGCCGGGTCGCCTTCACCGAGGGACTCAACCTCCAGTCGGTCGGTGTTTCCGTCGACCCGCGCGGTCGCGTCATCGTGGACGAGCATTACAAGACAAACGTTGAGGGCATCTATGCGATCGGTGATGTGATCGCAGGTCCGATGCTTGCCCACAAGGCGATGGATGAGGGCGTGGCGCTGGCCGAACAACTGGCCGGTCAGGCGGGCCATGTGAACTATGATGTGATCCCCGCCGTAGTCTACACCTACCCGGAAGTGGCGTCCGTCGGCAAAACCGCGGAACAGCTCAAGGCGGAAGGCGTGGACTATCGCGCAGGCAAGTTCCCGTTCACCGCGAACGGTCGCGCCAAGGCGAACAAGACCACCGAAGGCTTCATCAAGATTCTGGCCGACAGCAAGACAGACCGCATTCTGGGTGGGCATATCATCGGCGTGAATGCCGGTGAAATCATCGCTGAAATCGCCATCGCCATGGAATTCGGTGGCGCGGCGGAAGACCTCGCCCGCACCTGCTTTGCACATCCGACACTCTCGGAAGCGGTGAAGGAAGCCGCTCTTGCCGTTGACGGCCGCCCGATCCACATGTGAGGAAACCATGTCCCCTGTCGCGATCAAAGGCTGGCACCGCTATGTCACGTCACAGGCGCCGGAGGACCTTGATGCTCTCCTCGCCGATGATGTGATCTTCCAGTCCCCGGTGGTGCACACGCCCCAGCGGGGAAAGGCGATCACGCACAAATATCTCGATGCCGCTCTTCATGTGCTTGGCAATGAGAGCTTCCGCTATCTGAACGAGTGGACGGGGCCGCACTCAGCCGTGCTTGAATTTGAAACGGTCATCGACGGCATCACGATCAACGGCGTGGACATGATCGGCTGGAACAAGGCGGGACAGATCGTCAGTTTCAAAGTGATGGTGCGTCCGCTGAAAGCCATCAATCTGCTGCACGCGCTGATGGGCGCGCGCCTGATGGCGACGGCGGCGAAAAGCTAGACCGCCACCTTTTCCAGCCGGTTGATCCGGAAGCGCCAGAAGCGCCAGATCACGGGCTTGAGCAGGCGCATGACAGCCCCCTGCGGATCGAAACCCACGGCCTTGGCCACCATCGAGACCAGCCGGTCCAGATGCTGGCGGCGGTAAAGGCCGAGCGCGCGCTTCTCATAGGCCCTGGCGAAGGTTTTCCGGTCATAGGCAATGCCGTCTTCCGGCCGGACATTCGCGGCATAATAAGCATAGGACAGTTCGTCGTCGTCGGCTTCGTTGATGCGGCCGATGGCGATCATCGCCCGGGTGAGGCGTGACGGCACGGTCTCGTCTATATCCCGGAACGTATCGTAGAACAGCTTGTAATGGCGGAACTCGTCGGCGGCGATGTTGGTGGCGATCTGCTTCAGCACCGGCTCATCGGTCGCTTCCTTGATGGCGGTATAGAACGACGAGGTGCCGCTTTCGACCACGCAGCGCGCGATCAGCTCACCGGCCCGGCTGCCGCGAACGGAGACGATCACATCGGTCTTGATGGAATATCCCGTTCGGAAACGCTCCATGGCCTCATCGAACCGGAATGTCGGGTCCGCCAGTTCGGCCCAGCGACCGAGCGCCCGGCCATGCTGAACTTCCTCGGAGCCCCACTGTTCCAGCGTCTTCTTGATGTCGGTCCTGTCCGCGAAAACGTTCTTGAGATAGGTCACATAATCGGGAGCATTAAACTCCACCATGGCCGCGGCCTTGATAGCATTGAGCAGATCGGGATCAACTTTCGAAGAGTCAAAGTCACCCCATTTGATATCGTCCAGCGTCCAGTGTCGTCGCATCGGTTTGCTCATTGTGATCTTGGTCGAGTCGCGCAGAGTGCCGCACAGATATTCTCCTATAGAACATGACACAGGGACGCACCCGCGAAAAGTCGGGTAAACTCAAAGAAAACCATATGAAACCGTGCGTTAGGTCCTAATGGAGCCGGAGGTAAGGGGGGAAAAGAATGAAACGGATCATACTTGCTGTTCTGGCGCTTCTTCTCGTTGCGATTATTGGCCTTGCCTTCGCCGCCTACAGGCCAGATCTGACCCGGGAAGAGTTGATGACGCGTTATACGACGCCCGCCTCACAGTTCATCACCTTGCCGGATGGGGCGACCGCCCATGTCCGGGATGAGGGTAACAAGTCAGGCCCCGTGCTCGTTCTCGTCCATGGCTCGAACGCCTCGCTCCAGACATGGGAGCCCTGGGTGAAGCTGCTGGGCGACCGGTTCCGGCTCATCAGCCTTGACCTCCCCGGCCATGGCCTGACCGGCACCGTGCCCAATGGCGACTATAGCCGCGACGGCATGGCGGCCTTCGTCCATGAAGTGGCGCAGAAGCTGGGGCTGACGCGCTACGCCATTGCCGGGAACTCCATGGGCGGCGGTATCGCGGCGGAATATGCCGAGCTTTATCCCGATGAACTGACCGTTCTCATTCTGATCGACGCGGCGGGACTGCCCCGTACGCTGGGCGCGCCGGAAAAGCCGCCGCTGGCCTTCACCATGGCCCGTACGCCGGTGCTGCGGACCCTCATGCGCTGGTCGATGTCACATCAGATTATGGAAGAAGGCTTAAGCAAGGCCTTCAGCGATCAATCGAAGATCTCGCTCGACATGGTCGACCGGTATGAAAACCTCAACCTGTGCTGCGGCAATCGCGCGGCGACAGTCGCCAGATTCTCACTTCCCGGCAATGACGCGCAGGTGACAGCGCGGCTTGGTGAAATCCGGGTGCCGACGCTGATCCTCTGGGGCGAGGAGGACGGGCTCATTCCGGTGGCTTATGGCCATGAATATGCAAGGCTGATTACAGGCTCGAAACTGATCATCTATCCCGACGTCGGCCATATTCCGATGGAGGAAATCGCAGAGCAAAGCGCGGGCGATGTCCGCTCATTTCTGGAAACAGCCGTGGCCCCCGCCAACCCGGTGCCTGTCACGCCGGTTACAACACTGCCTTGAGTATAACCCGGCCGGATGGCTCCGGGCCATGTCGATGAAGGCCCGCAGGGCCGGCGCCATCTGCCTCTGCCGGGGATAATAGAGCATGAAGCCCGCGAAACCGGGGCTCCATTCGTCGAGCACGGTGACAAGCCGCCCCTGTGCGATTTCCACACGGACGAGCGCCTCGAAGGTGACGGCAAGGCCAAGCCCGTCGAGGGCGGCGCGGACGGACAGGGAATGATCCCCGACAGTCAACTGCCCCTTCACATTTATTACCAACCGGATGTCTCCCTGCTCAAACTCCCACTTGTAAATGCGGCTGCTGGGAAAGCGCAACCGGATGCAATTGTGCCGATCCAGATCGGCGGGATGCCCGGGAACACCGTGGCGCTCAAGATAATCCGGCGCGCCGATCACGACGAAACGCTGCGGTCCGCTGATGCGGACGCCGACCATATCTTCCGGCACCGACTCCTCAAGACGTATTCCCGCATCGAAACCGGCGGCAACGACATCAATCAGCCCATCCTCATCGACGATTTCGAGGCGGATTTCAGGATAGGCTGCAAGAAACCGGTGCAGCAGCGGGGCAATGATTAGCTGAGCGGCAGCGCGGGACGTGTTGATCCGCAAGGTCCCGGTCGGGGTTGAACGGAAATTGTTCATCTCCTCAAGCGCGTCGGTGACATCGCGCAACACCGGCTGGAGACGTTCCAGCAGCCTTTGCCCGGCCTCGGTCAAAGCTACGCTGCGCGTGGTCCGGTGAAAAAGGCTGATGCCCAGACGCTCCTCCAGCCCGCGTATGGCGTGACTGGCGGCAGATGTGGAGATGCCCGTTTCAGTGGCCGCCTTCTGAAAACTGCCGTGCCGGGCAATCGCGGCAAAGACCGCCAGATGGGACAGGTTTGTCTGAAACATGAGCGACTGCCAAAAAGGAGAATGAATGTGAGGATATTATTATTGAAAATTTCTCATCAACTCATCCTGGATTTAAGGGTTTTTATGAGGAATCTTCCTGCTAGATTATCCCATCACACTAAACAAATTGATGAGCGGGTCAATCAGCATCCCGTCTGTCAGCCTCCCCCCTCCCGCGGCTATTGACGCCATGCCAGACGACCGGCGCTTCAGTGCTCAAGGTCCAGTACCTGTTCAACTTTTCGTAAGGGCTCAGTCTATGATCCATGTTCACGGCTATGCCGCCCAGGATGCCCAGTCCCCTCTGGTCCCGTTCACCTTCGAGCGCCGCGAGGTCGGCCCGCACGATGTCCAGATCGAGATTCTCTTCAGTGGCATTTGCCATTCCGATCTGCATCAGGCCCGCAACGACTGGGATAATTCGCTTTACCCCATGGTGCCCGGCCATGAAATCGTCGGCCGCGTTGTCAAGGTTGGCGCGCATGTCACCAGGCTGAAAGCCGGTGATTTCGCCGGTGTCGGCTGCATGGTCGATTCCTGCCGCAAGTGTTCCGCCTGCCGCGAGGATCTGGAGCAATATTGCGAGGAAGGTCCGACGCTCACCTACAACGACAAGGAACGCGGCAGCGAGCAGCTGACCTTCGGCGGCTATTCCGA
>JAATFR010000254.1 GCA_015655095.1 Hyphomicrobiales bacterium
GCCAGCACTTCGCCCTCGCGGCCCTTGTCGGCGACCAGCAGCATGCGTTCCTGGCTCTCGCTCAGCATGATCTCGTACGCGGTCATGCCTTCCGCGCGCTGTGGGACCAGATCCAGCTCGATGGTGAGGCCTAGCTCGCCGCGCGCGCCCATCTCGCAGGTGGAGCAGGTCAAGCCCGCTGCGCCCATATCCTGAATACCGAGCACGGCGCCAGTGGCCATCGCCTCCAGACAGGCTTCGAGCAGCAGCTTCTCCATGAATGGGTCGCCCATCTGCACGTTGGGGCGCTTCTGCTCGCTGCCTTCGGTGAACTCTTCGGAGGCCATCGTAGCCCCGTGGATGCCGTCGCGGCCCGTTTTAGCGCCGACGTAGATCACCGGGTTACCGACGCCGGTGGCCTTGGCGTAGAAGATCTCGTCCGTCTTCACCAGCCCAAGCGCGAAGGCGTTGACCAGCGGATTGCCGCTGTAGCAGGCCTCAAAGCGCGTCTCGCCGCCCAGGTTGGGCACTCCGAAGCAGTTGCCGTAGCCCGCGACTCCGGCGACCACGCCGTTGACCACGGCATGGTTCTTGCGGCGCAGCGCCTCGTCCGGCTCAGCCTGGTCGAGCGGGCCGAAGCGGAGCGAGTCCATGACGGCCAGCGGACGGGCGTTCATGGTGAAGATGTCGCGCAGAATGCCGCCAACGCCAGTGGCCGCGCCCTGGTAGGGCTCGATGTAGCTGGGGTGGTTGTGGCTCTCGATCTTGAAGGCGCAGGCCCAGCCGTCGCCGACGTCGATGATGCCGGCGTTCTCGCCCGGGCCCTGGACGACGGAGCCGGGTCCGCTGGTGCGGGTGCCCTTGGTCGGCAGGCGCTTCAGGTGGACGCGGCTGGACTTGTAGGAGCAATGCTCCGACCACATGACGGAGAAGATGCCCAGCTCGGTCAGCGAGGGCGTGCGGCCCATCAACTGCTCAATGCGGGCGTACTCGTCCGGGGTGATGCTATGCGTCTTCAGCAGCGCGGGAGTGATCTCGGCTGGCGTGGGCACGGCGCTCGAAACGGCGGTAGCAGAGGCGCTTGCCGCCGAACTTTCAGGGGAGGTTTCGGCTCTCGTAGGCATAGCTCGCACCTACGATTGTCGCATGCCTGACCCACCCACTCCGCGTGATGCGGGCGTTCGCACGCCTTTTAAGGCTTCGCGCAGCCCTCCCGTTGGTCGGCACGAAATCTTGTCTGCGACCATCGCGAGCACCCACGCGAAGCCCAAGACGCATCACGAAGTGACCGCTGCCCGCGCTGGCGCCTGTATCGCGCATCTCCTTTTTTGCATCCTATTCACGAAGGAGAGTGACCTATGAAGCCAGTACCCGTTGAGCAGCCTCGCTTCGAACAGCCCGGAGCCTTGATGAGCATGGACGACGCCGAGATGGCGCTGACCCTTATTGACCTTGCCGCCACGACTCCGCTCGCCGACAGCCGCCGCGCGCCGGTGAAGCGCGCGCAGAGCAGGACGCTGACCTATGACGCCGTCGAGGAGTTCCGCTCGGCCGCAGGCATGATCATGGACGAGGCCGAGATTGAAGCCGCGATCAGGGATCTGGAACAGGATCTGCGCCACTACCCCGCCGCCGCCTAACCCCGTTCCTGCGAGCAACTGGCGTGGAATCAAGTGGATGGCGAGGGGTGGGGTGGGCTACATATATGATTCTATTTGACTTACGCGTAAGATAGCCAGAATCAATGAGTTAGAGAAAAGGGCTGCTACGGAGTGTTTCCGTGGCGGCCCTCTTTTGTTGACTAATTCCATTATACGGCGCGGGGCATAACTCCTATGCCAACTGTATTGGTAATAACATACTTGACAAAACAGAGATGAGATGGAAGGGGCTGGGGAGTTTGCGGGGTGTATTTAGGTAAAGAGCAAGATTAGAAAATCATCCGCCATCTCTTCTGGCGACTTGAAAACATCTTGGACGCGATCCCAAATGACTGCTTGGCGATCATCGTCAATCCGTATCGCATAGCGTCGGATTATGCTGCCAAACTCATAGGTAATAGTGTGGGAATTCGGGTGATATTCAACAGAAAGAACCTTTCTGTTGCTCCGTACCACGGCCATCATCATAGGCTGAACTTCAAATCGGAGGTGTTTGGGGTGCTTCTTGCATCCCACCTCAATGCACTCCCTACATTGCATCCATAGAGGAAAGGCGAGGTCTTCCAAGATACGCTGCTCGTGGATACGCCATGCAGCTTTATCCTGCTCTTTCTCTTGTTGAGCCTCGAATTCAGCGATGACGCGATCCAACATGGAACAGCACCTAGTTAGATTGTTGCGCATCCTGCTATCGAGGTCAACTTGTTTATACTCTGCGCTTTAGTGGCGATTTGTATTAGGTTTGAGGGTCTGCTTTTCTTCTGTAGATCTCTTGAGTACGCCCGCTTTTGAGACGGTCAGTATCTGTCGAACGGCGTTATCGAACCGCTCGAACTCGGTATTGCCTGGGACGTTTGGGGCTGGCAATGGTTTCATATACACCTCATATTTTCATTTGGAATCGGCGCAATCCTTGATGTTGTAGCGATTCCATTGTTGTGCGGCGCTATCGCAATCACCAGCGAGAGATTGTACCGACGATGCAACGCTATCGGTAAAAATTGTATTGTTCTTAGCGAAGGACATCAATTTCTCTTGCGCCGTTATGAAATCTTGCATGGCGTATTCTCTCATCCTCCCACACTTGTCTCTTCCATCCGTGTGTAACTGAACGTATCGATCCTGCACTTTAAGGTCGATCAGATAATGCTCACGTGAAAGCAACTCACCCCGAAATTCATCCCAGTTTTTAGCTTCGTAATCCTTATTCAAGGCCGCGAAATCCTCTTTGACTTCGGTAGCGTGGAACGTATCTAGAAATTCCTTATTATTCCGATCAGTATGCGTACTTTGATATATATACATCGAAAACGCAGCGGCAAAAGCCGCGACGATGATCGGGACTAGTACTCCGTTAAGATTGCCTCTTTTGCTTAGAAATGCTGTGCCCCTCACTCCTGCGATAAGCCACAGAATGATTAAAACTGGGAGAACTACGTTACCGCCTCGGAATCCTCCGTTACTCCACTTCCAATACATTTCAGCACAATAAAATACCAAACCAAAGACGGCCCATGGGAAGGATAATTTGAACACCCTCCACGCGATCACCGCGAATAGGAATGCATCTACGAGCCCCCACCCGTCCATCCCAAGTATCGACTCCTTCATGCCGATGGCGAGGAACGCTATCGATGAGGTCAGTACCGCAACTATCGCTGCAGCATAACCTCCGCTCCTTGCGGCTTTCTCAGCTTCCTCTTCGTTCGTAATACTCGGCCAAAACCGCGCGAGCCTCGATGGTTTCGAGGCTGTAGTTGATTCCTCGACAGAATTGTTGATTTCCGGCACGTCCATGTACCCTTCCCCCCCCCTTTTTATTTCCAAATGCAGCCAGTTGGCGAAATATAGCCAGAAGGATACATCCATGCTGGAGATGTGGCAACAGAAGATATTTGCGTGCGGCTGGGCAGGCGGATTCGGACGCTGCGGAAAGCAAAAGGCTGGAATCAGGACGACTTGGCCCTGCATATGGGGCTAGGCCGGACCTACATCAGCAATGTCGAGCGTGGACGCAAAAATCCATCGCTCCGCACACTGGAAATTCTCGCAGTCGGATTCAAGATGAGCCTGATTCAGTTCTTGGATGGAGTCTGATTAGTGCAAATAGAACTAAAGGTGAAAATGAGGAATATCGAAATGTTTCCGCGTCAATTCTTCCAATTTGTCCGATTTATTTTTTAGATCGCGAATAACATTGTTGGACAAAAGGGATACACCATTATCCGTGCATTGGACGATATCGAGACCGTCAATCGCATAGGAATCAAAATTACGCGCAGAGATGACTAGCTGTGCCGCGATAGGAGTCAATTGCTCAACCGTTAGCCGGTCATCGTGATATTTCCCCGCCCAAAAAATAGCCGGATTAGTCACGTTGCCAGCAAATTCATAGCTCAGCGATTTTTCGCATGTTTCATTCCACGGACAGGAAGGATTATTGGAGTCGGTTGGAAGGTAGGTGTATTTGAAAAGACTCCATTCAGGGCACTCTACTGCAATGAGGCATTGAACTCGGTGGCGATCCTCAAAAAACGTTTCACGTGCGGTTTGTTTGATCGCCTCTATTACTTTTCCCTCGTCGGAGCAATTATTTATCAAACCGTCCATTATTCGATTAGCAAGACCACGGGCCGCGTCTAAGTCGTCCGCACAAGAAATAGCGACCCGTTTCTCTGAGCGATATTCTATTTTTGTTTGATCCGATCCAAGGTTTGCGGCGTCTCGCGTTTGGTCTAATGTCAGATTACGAGTCACTTTTCTATCACTCGCTAGTACGATTCCGTTACTCGCCAGCATTCCAACTTGCATTGTCATGGGAACTATTCTCCATGTTCCGCGCACTGCAATCGACATTTTTTGACTAAAAGACAGCATAGGCGTACCCTCAATTCTGTTTTTTCAAGTATGTTATTACCGATCCTTACGGGATCATCTTCGATTTCGCCATCTCCATCAGTTCCCGAACAGAGCGTACTTGTTGCTGAGGATTGAGTCCTGCGGCCAGTGCTTTTACCTCATTGAGCGGCAGGATTCTCTTTGTAACGACCGGCGTTACACCCATAGCCGTCTCTAGTGGTACAGAAACATTTCTTGTTATCTGATGGATGCCGCTAGCAGGAGTCTTTACGACAGGCTCCATGATCGGTGCTGAGGCTAATTGTGTTCCACC
>JAATFR010000083.1 GCA_015655095.1 Hyphomicrobiales bacterium
TGATCACGCGGGTCGAGCCTTCCGGCAGGGTCTTGTTAAGATAATCCTCACGTCCGTTGAAGAAAATGAGCTGCATTTCCCCGGTCGCGTCGCGGACATGGACCAGGTAGGGCAGGCCGCGCCGTTTGGACGGGATATGGGCGCCGACCACGATCTCCATGGTCACGGTTTCGCCCGCCACGGCCGCCGCGATGGTCGGACGGCGGCGGCGGTCGACGAGGCCGACGGGCAGATGCCCCAGCAGGTCGATGATTTTCGGCCCCGCGGCCCGGCTCACCAGCTTTTCCAGACGGGGGCCGATGCCGGGCAGGGTGGAGACGGAGGCGAACAGCGGATAGAGGATCTCAGGCCGCATGGGGGGCACCCATGCTGACATTTGCCCCCATCTGGCCTATATCCCTTGCAAAGCGCAGGAGAACAGACATGACCGATCCCGTCGACGAGGCCCGCGAGCAGGCGCTCGAAGTGCGCCGCAAGCGCCTCAGGTTCCGGTCATGGCACCGGGGAATCAAGGAAATGGATCTCATTCTGGGCCATTTTGCTGACAGGATTCTCTGGCATCTTACCCCGGATGAGGTGGACGAGTACGAGAGCTTGATCGAGCTTGAGGATACAGTGCTTTACAACTGGATCACAGGGCGCGAAAACCCGCTGCCGGGATATGATACCCCGATTTTCCGGCGCATCTGCGAATTGAAACACATGGAAGGGACGGCCGGTCGCCACGTCGATTGAGTAGACCGCCGGACGGCTTGGCCTTGTCTGATCTCACCAGAATCATATCCGCTCCCGGTCGTCTGACGCTGGGTGAGACGCCGGAAGGCTTTGACGCGCTGCTGGTCGCCGACATGGCGCGCGGCAACGCCGGAAAAGGGCGCGGCTCACTCCTGTTCATCGCGCGCGATGATTCCCGCGCCGCCTCCATGGCCGAGGCGCTGGGCTTTTTCGCGCCGGATGTCGAGGCCTTGCGCTTTCCGGCCTGGGATTGCCTGCCTTATGACCGGGTTTCGCCCAACCCCGAGATCACCAGCCGGCGCATGGCCACGCTGGCGCGGCTTTCCACCCGGCGCGCCGACGATCCGGCTCCTCTTGTCGTCATCGCGACCATCAATGCCGCGCTTCAGCGCGTGCCCGCGAAATCGGAGCTTGAGCGGGCCGCATGGTCGGCCAGGGTCGGCGACACGATTGATGTGAACCGTCTGGTCGATTATCTGGTCGCCAACGGTTATTCCCGCACCGGCACCGTGCGCGAGCGCGCCGAATTCGCGGTGCGCGGCGGCATCATCGACGTCTTTCCGCCCGGTTTCGAGTCGCCCGTGCGGCTCGACCTTTTCGGCGACACGCTCGACGGCATACGGGCCTTCGATCCTGAAAACCAGCGCACCACCCTGCCGCTCGGCGCGCTGGAACTTGTGCCCGCCGGGGAAATTCACCTCGATAGCGAGGTCATTCGCCGTTTCCGCGCGGCCTATGTCGCGAAGTTCGGCGCGGTGAACGATGGCGATCCGCTCTATGCGGCGGTGTCAGAAGGCCGCCGCCATCAGGGCATGGAGCACTGGCTGCCGCTCTTTCACGCGCAACTCGACACACTGTTCGATTATCTGCCCGATGCGCTCGTCACCCTCGATGCCCTTGCCGACGAGGCTCATCTGGAGCGGCTTGCCCAGATCAATGATTATTACGAGGCCCGTCGGGACGCCGCGGATCTGAAGGCGCTCAACCTCACGCCCTACAAGGCCCTGCCGCCGACCGCGCTTTATCTCGACGAGAGCGAATGGCTGTCGCGGTTGGCCGAGCGGCGCCTGCGGGTGCTCTCGCCCTTCGCTGCCCCTGACGGCGGCACGGCGCTCAATCTGGGGGTGAAGCTTGCCCGCAATTTCGCCCCAGAGCGCCAGCAGGAGGGGATAAATCTTTTCGAGGTGCTGGGCAGCCACATTTCGGCGCTTCGCCGCGCCAGGAGGCGCGTCGTCATCGCAAGCTGGAGCCCGGGCTCGCGCGAGCGTCTGCACAGTGTGCTGAACGATCACAAGCTCGGCAGCATCGTCCTTGTCGATCGCTGGGCCGACGCGCTGGCAGCCCCGCTTGCACAGGTTTCGCTCATCGTGCTGGGGCTGGAGGCGGGTTTCGATACTGCCGACATGTCGGTGATTTCCGAGCAGGATGTGCTGGGCGACCGCCTTGTGCGCCAGAGGAAGGCGCGCCGCGCCCAGAATTTTCTGACCGAGGCGGCAAGCCTCGCGCCGGGCGATCTGGTTGTCCACGTCGATCATGGCATCGGTCGCTTCGACGGGCTTTACACCATTGAGGTGCAGGGCGCGCCGCATGATTGCTTGCTGGTGCTTTATCAGGGCGGCGACAAGCTCTATCTGCCGGTCGAGAATATCGAACTTCTGTCGCGCTACGGATCGGACGAGGCGGGCGCGCAACTCGACAGGCTGGGCGGCTCCGGCTGGCAGGCGCGCAAGGCGAAGCTCAAGCACCGCATCCGCGAGATGGCGGGCGAACTGATCAAGATCGCCGCCGCGCGCGAACTGAAGAGCGCGCCCATATTCGAGCCGCAGCCGGGCCTTTACGACGAGTTCTGCGCCCGCTTTCCGTTCACGGAAACCGAGGACCAGGATCAGGCGATCAGCGCCACGCTGGAGGACCTGGGGCGCGGCCGTCCCATGGACCGCCTCGTCTGCGGCGACGTCGGCTTCGGCAA
>JAATFR010000126.1 GCA_015655095.1 Hyphomicrobiales bacterium
CTCGCGCTCGCCGAGCTTCAGGGGCTGATGCGCCTGCCCGACACGCACCCGGTCGTGGAAATAGTGAGTTAGATCGAACATCATCGTGTGCCTTTATCGCGGCTTCGCGCCGACCGCAGGCTTCTGATTGCTGCGCAGCACGAAAAGCCCGGGATCTGCCTTTATCCCCGTCTGGACATCCTGCAAGGCGATTGTTGTGTTCAGGCCCTGCGCGTCGGTGACGGTCCATTCCATCAGTTCGATATGGGGCGTTGAGAAATCCAGTGCAAGCTTGCCCGGCGCCTCGCCGGACTTGTCGGCGAGCACCACGCGCAGGCGGCCTGCGTCCTTGCTGACACCCAGCACACGGGCCTTATCGTCCAGTTTCACGTCCTTTTCGAGCAGAATGCCAAGCGGCGTGGAGCTCAGGGGGTAGCGCTGCTCGACCTGATGGCTTTCCTGCACGATCACCCAGGTGCCATCGGCGACCACCAGCATTTTGGTTGCGCCTGAATATTCAAAGCGCAACCGGCCGGGGCGTTGCAGATAGAACTTCACGTCGGTCACAGTGCCGTCCGGGGCGATCTGGAGAAACTTGCCCTGAAGATTGGTCACGCCGTTGAGATAGGTGCTGACGTCCTGCAGATCCTGCCGGTTCTCCGGCGTCAGCGGCGCGGCATTGGCCGCCACGGTTGCCGCATGGGCATGTGACGGGCCTGCGGTCAGCAGAGCCACAATGATGACAGCAAGACCCACAAAAGCTGCCGCCAGCAGGAATCCCTGTCTCATGCGCCTGTTATGTTTAAGGTCATTCATGGGATAACAAATAGACATGGTTTGTGGCGGAATGAAGAAAACGCGGAGGTTGTTCCATGGCGAGAAAGGGCGAATCCGGGGCATCTGGAACGAAGCGGTCAAGGTTCACCCATTCAGGTTGATGGTTTGTCAGTAATCAGAAAAGAGTGAGAAATTAGTATCTTGCGCCTTCGCCCGGCTCGCCGATCAGGACCTCGCGGCGGCCTTGCGCATTGGGGGCGCTGATCACGCCCTGCTCTTCCATCATCTCGATCAGGCCTGCCGCGCGGTTGTAGCCGATCTGGAGTCGGCGCTGGATATAGCTGGTGGTGGCCTTCTTGTCGCGCGCGACGATGGCAACCGCCTTGTCGTAAAGCTCGTCTCCCTCGCCGTTGCCGCCAAAGCTCATGGTCTCAGAACCCCCGTCATCGGGTTCGTCTGTGATGGCTTCCAGATACTCAGGCGTGCCCTGACGCTTGAGGAAGCTCACGACCTTTTCCACCTCGTCGTCGGAGACGAACGGACCATGGACACGGCGGATGCGTCCGCCGCCCGCCATGAACAGCATGTCGCCCTGTCCCAGCAACTGTTCGGCGCCCTGTTCGCCCAGAATGGTACGGCTGTCTATCTTGGAGGTGACCTGAAAGGAGATGCGGGTCGGGAAGTTCGCCTTGATCGTGCCAGTAATGACGTCGACCGAAGGGCGCTGTGTCGCGGTGATGACATGGATGCCCGCCGCGCGCGCCATCTGGGCAATGCGCTGGATCGCGCCTTCGATCTCCTTGCCCGCGACCATCATCAGATCGGCCATCTCGTCCACGATGACGACGATGAAGGGCATGGGCTCAAGCTCCATGCGCTCGGTCTCGTAGATCGCCTTGCCGCTTTCCGGGTCGAAGCCGGTCTGGACCGTGCGGGAAATGGTTTCGCCCTTGCCCGCCGCTTCTGTTACGCGCTGGTTGAAACCCTCGATATTGCGCACGCCGACCTTGGACATGGAGCGGTAGCGGTTCTCCATCTCCTTCACCACCCATTTGAGTGCAACCACCGCTTTTTTGGGATCAGTCACCACCGGTGTGAGCAGGTGGGGAATGCCGTCATAGACGGAAAGCTCCAGCATCTTGGGATCGACCATGATCAGCTTGCACTTGTCCGGCGGCAGCCGGTAAAGCAGCGACAGAATCATGGTGTTGATGCCGACGGACTTGCCTGAGCCCGTGGTGCCCGCGATCAGCAGATGGGGCATCCGGCTCAGGTCGGAGATCACCGCCTCGCCACCGATGTTCTTGCCAAGCGCCAGCGGCAGTTTCGAGCTCGAATGCTCGAAGTCGGCTGATTCCAGCAATTCGCGCAGATAGACCATCTCGCGCTTCTGGTTCGGCAGTTCGATGCCGATGACATTGCGGCCGGGCACCACGGCGACGCGGGCCGAGACCGCGCTCATCGAGCGGGCGATGTCATCGGCGAGCGCGATCACGCGCGAGGATTTGATGCCGGGAGCGGGCGAAAGCTCATAGAGCGTGACCACGGGGCCGGGGCGGACGTGGATGATCTCGCCGCGGATGCCAAAATCGTCCAGCACAGTTTCAAGGATGCGGGCGTTCTGCTCCAGCGCCTCGTCGGGAAGCTGGGTGCCTGCGGGCAGCACGCGCGGTTTGGCGAGCAGGCTGAGCGGCGGCAGTTCGTAGCTTCTGGGCTCGTCGAACGGCAGGGCAGGCTGCTTTTCCCGTTCGGCGCGGGCCGAGGGTTTTGTCCTGGGTGCTGGCCGGTCGACGCGCGGCGCTCGGGCGGACGTCTCGGCGGCTATTTCATCGGGAAAATCGTCCGCGTCCTCCGATGGATAATCATCCTCGAACTCATCTTCGCCCGATGCGGCGACAGGGGCGCGCACCACGCTGGCGCGCCCGGCAACCTGCGGTTCGACGCGGACGAGCGGGGCCTCCTCCTCCTTGCGGGCAAGGAGCGAGCCAAGCTTTGCCCCAAGGCCAACTTTGGCAGGGGGTGGATTGTCCACGCCGGGCCGGGTCGCGACGAGGGTTCCCGCCTTCTTTGCCTCTGCCTGCGCGCGCGCCGATCTGGGTTCCCTGCGCGCAGCGGCGGTCCGCGCCGAGGCGGATTTCCCCGTTTTCTCGCCTGAATTGGCATCTTCAAGCGAGCAGGAAAAAACGATCAGCCCGATGGAAAAAAGGGCCGAGACGGCGGCGATGATCAGATGGCCGATGCCGTTCGAGGCGAACAGGTTGGTCAGCATCAGCCCGGCATTGACGATGGCCTGGCCGATAACGCCGCCGAGCCCGGAGGCGAGTGGCCAGAACGAAGGCACCGGCAGGGTGGCGAGAAAGGCCGACATGAAGAACGTGCCCATGAACCAGCCGGAGACGCGCCAGAGGAACCCGTCGGGTTCCTGATGCTTGAGGAAGCTGTAGCCCCATGTGGCGGGCGGCGCAAAAAAGGCGGCGGCTCCCAGTCCCAGCGTTTGCAGGAGCAGATCCGAAAGATAGGCGCCGACGACGCCAAGCCAGTTCTGGGCGACGCTGCGGGTGGCGTTGTTGAGGCTGGGGTCGCTCTGGTGCCAGGTGGCGATGATGACGAGCCCGGCAAGGCAGAGAAGAATGAGGCCAAGGCCAAGCATCTCCTGCAACCGGCGGCGCATGAAGTCCATCACGGTTTCAGGTTCATTGCCGCCTTGAGACACCGGGCCGGGATGCCCCTTCGTCCGCGCCATCCCTACAGAACCTCCGCCATGCGTTTCAATGCTTCTTCCATTACATTTTCAGCCTCGACCAGGGCAACCCTGATGAAGGCCCGTCCCGGATTGCCCCCGACCACGCTCTCATCATCGCGAGCCAGATAGGCGCCGGGGAGTACTTTTACGCCCGCCTCGGTCCACAGGCGGCGGGTGGCCGCCTCGCCATCCTCCACGTCGAGCCAGAGGAAAAAGCCGCCAGCCGGACGGTAGAAACCGAATCGGTTCCCCAGAATACGCTCAGCCATGTCGATTTTATGCTGATAAAGTATGCGATTGTCAGCGGCGTGGGCGTCATCTGCCCAGGCAAGGGTGGATGCGGCCAGAAGAGGCAGCGGCACCTGCGGGGCGGCGATGTTGCGCATGGAGCGGAATTTCGCGATGAACGCCCGGTCGCCCGCACAGAAGCCTGAGCGCAGGCCCGGCAGGCTGGAGCGCTTCGACAGGGAATGGAGCACGATCACATTGTCCGCCGTGCCGTCCAGCCCGAAGGCGGCCTTCAGCGCGCCGGGAGGGGCCGCGCGGTCATAGATGTCGGCATAGCATTCATCCATGGCGAGCAGAATGTCATGGTGGCGGGCAAGCCGGATGATCTCCCTGAGATAGTCGAGGTCCGCGACTGAGCCCTGCGGGTTTGCCGGGCTGCAGAAATAGATCATGGAGGTACGCGCCAGCAGCTCTTCCGGCAGGGCGGCGAAATCCGGCAGGAAGCTGTTTTCCTTCGTTGCTGCCACATAGACAGGTTCGGCGCCGGCGGCAAGCGCGGCGGCGGCATAGCACTGGTAAAAGGGATTAGGCATCAGGATTGCGGGCTTTTTTCCAGCCTTCGCCAGCGGCGTCGCCACGATCGCCATGTTGAACAGGGCCTCCCGGGTGCCATTGACCGGCAAAAGCTGATTTTCCGGGTCAAGCCAGCCCTCGGGCAGGCCGAAGCGCCGGTTGAGCCAACCCGTAGCCGCATTGCGGAAGGCCGGTGTGCCGATGATCGGCGGATAGCGCCCGAAATCGGCGGCATTGGCCGCGATCGCCTCCATGATGAAGGCCGGGAAGGGATGCCTGGGCTCGCCCAGCGACAGGGCGATTGGCGGCTTTCCCGGAGCCAGCCCCTCAATGAGGGTTGCGAGCCGGGCAAACGGCGATTCGGGCAGGTCGGCGAAACGGGAAACGCTCATGATCCTCGGACACACTCAGATCCTTGGGAAGACCCTCGGAAAACTTCGGGAAGACCCGCAGGGAAGTTCTGCCGGGTTCGACGGACATGAATCGGCATCGCGCCGTACATTGCCGCCTATCCCCCCGCGGTGCAACCTGCGGCGGGTAAACGCCGGTTTCTCTGCGGTTTCAAGCGCTTTCCCCTGAAACCTGCGCCAAAAGCATGATGAGAATTAATCTGAAGATTGTTTGCTTTTTCTGGTCAGCCGGGGGGAATGGGTCTAAAGGGTGGCGGATCGCTTTCGAGACTTCCGATGAACCTTCCCCCTCAACAGCAAGACGGCCTGGCCGTCCCCCAGCGCTACTGGGCCATTTTTTCGGTCGCGCTCGCCATCACCATGGCCGTGCTGGATGGCGCCATCGCCAACATTGCGTTGCCCACCATTACTCGCGATCTGGGCACGAGCCCGGGCGCCGCGATCTGGATCGTCAACGGCTACCAGCTTTCCCTC
>JAATFR010000207.1 GCA_015655095.1 Hyphomicrobiales bacterium
AGTCATGAAGTGCCTTATTCCGCCATCAGGCTACACTGGCTTCACGTTTCAGCCCGGCAATTATGGCGATGGCGCCTCCCTCACCCTTCTGCAAAAGCCGTAGGTGATCCATGCGAACCAGAAAAGGGTGCGTATGCTTAACGGGATTCCAAGGAAATGTTGATTTATTTTCACAAATATGCCCCGCGCAGGGCGGGGCAGGGAGCTTTATATGTGTGAATTGAAACCTATCGCTCAATCCAAAGTGGATATTCTCATCAAGACGATGGAGCGTCTGACGACAGCCCTTGAAGGGGCCTTAGACCGAGATATTCTTCATGGTGAACTCCATCGTGATGCCGGGGGCTTGCGGACTAGTGGCTCTCCCACTGATTATTCCGTTGGGGCCGACTAACCCCACGACGGATAGATCAGCTTTTGGGACACCGAAAACTGACATATGGCCGGGGATAACCAGATGCGTCCCCATGTGTATGGCCGCTTTCATTTCGTCATTTTCGGCGCTGTAAGTGCCTGTGTAATACATCGTGCTGTCGCCGCCGTAGGCATTGCCATTTTGGAGATAGAGGGTGCCGCCACCCATGCCTATGGGGGTTTTAAATACAACTGAGTAGAAACCTTCGATCAAAACGAATCTCCTTCATCCAATGGT
The DNA here is from genome assembly GCA_015655095.1 of Hyphomicrobiales bacterium. Classification (GTDB taxonomy): domain Bacteria; phylum Pseudomonadota; class Alphaproteobacteria; order Parvibaculales; family Parvibaculaceae; genus JAATFR01. The sequence goes on from JAATFR010000207.1 coordinate 653, forward strand.
TGTGCAACCGGATGATGGGGCCGCACCAGGGCTTTAGCGAGTCCCGGTGTTTTCATTTCCCATGAGGTTCCCATGCGCATCTATGACGCAGCATTCGCCGCGAGCCTCACGGCTGCGCGGGAGGGTGGCATTGTCCCGGTCTGGTTCTTCTGGTGCGAGGGCAAGAACCGCGACACGGGCGCCGCACAGCCGGTTGGGCTTTGGTCTGGCGATGACCTGCGGGTCAAAGCCCGATGGACAAGCAGATGCGGCACCCGCCACATGGCGCGAGTCGGTCGAGAGCGAGATCGACAAGATCGGCCTGCGCGCGGGCACCCGGTCGATCCGGCCTGGTGACGATGTGGCCCTGTATCTTGTCGACGCCGAGATCCCCAGGGACATGGTGTTTCATCCCGAAGGCCCGGCCACATTTTCGTTGTCTATCATTTTGGAGGGGCGCGGCACCCTGTCGGTCGACGGGGCAAAGCCCTGCACCATAGCGCCGGGCATGGCGGTGTTATTTGCCTGCGACCGTGTGACCCGGGGCGAAAACCGGATCCCCGGCGGCCAGCGGTTGCGGTTCGTCGACATCCGGCTCGAAATGCCCCTGTTGGAAACCCTCGGCGGGATTTCCCTGGCGCGGTTCGGCGGCGCGGTGATCAGTGAGCACAGCATGCCGGACCAGAATGCCTTCCTGATCGGCTTTCGCGCTCCGCCTGAATTGCTGGCCATCGCCAATACGTTATTCCAGTTGCCGCTCCGTGATGATCTGGCGCGTCGCGCCTATGTCTACAGCAAGGCGATCGAGGCGCTTGGTCTTGGGCTGGAGGTGATCTCGCAGCCGCCCGGAGAGCACCTGAAGCCGTTGACCGAACGCGAGCGCGCCTGTCTGGATACGGCGCTGCGGCTGATCGAGGCGGAATATTGTGGCGATTGGACGATCCCGCGTCCTGCCCAGTCAATATCGCGGTTAGATCCGCTTCGGCGCAGGCGTTTCATGCGTCATCCCGCCAGCGCCTGGTTGGCTGGTGATAATCTTGTCCCGCCGAAATCACCGTGACCGCCTGCAAAGTCGCCGGACGGTTGCGCGGCGCCCCGGTCGCAGTGACGGGGATCACCGTCACTGCGCCGAACGAGACGCTGGGAGTCGCAGCAATGCGCAACCCGAACCTGCAATAAAATGCGCTGGATGGGCCGATCCGTATTCGCGTTATCCCCTCGTCGCAGATTTCCTGTGGTCGGTTGCCAACCGGCCATCGGTCTTTTCATCGACGCGGCCCATATGACGCGGCCTCTGGGTTACCCGAAGCTTACCCTGTCTTGCCGCCGAGGTGGTACGCGGGGCGCAGACTTAACCCGCGCGACCGCCCGATGGCCTGAGACTGAGTTCCCCCTTTGCACCGCTCATCCCCTGGTAAGCCTGAACGATGATGCGGTTGACGCGCGTGCATTAAAGTTCCGTATAATATTGGAAACAAATTGTTAAAATATCGGATATTGGCCAACGGAGAATTGCAGAAACACACCGTTCCAGTTTCCAAACTCAGTGGGCAGATGCCCGCTGCGCATCCGCAGCAGCCTGTTATCTTTGCCGGTGCTCTCACCATCCCGCCGACTTGCTCGCAACAGGGCGGGATTCATTGGGGCCCCATCGGAAGCTTTCCGGGCCCGTCTCCATTCTTTGGAACGACAGCAATGTCCCGCCTCACTCCTCTGCCGAAGTGGATTTTGTTGCGCTGCACATAGCGGCAGCCTCCGGGATTGTGGTCTGGCCGCGAGGGCTTTGCCTGACTGACCGATAAGGGCCAAGTCTGCGGATCATGGGCTACCGTTTTGCGTGACTCGCGGTAGCACGGGCAGGACTGTGGTTTCCCTCGCGTTCCGGTTTAAACGCCGTCTGGCAACTTCGATCGCATCGCTTCTTTTCGATCGAACCGCTCGCCATCCACGATGAAGGTGCCGTCGCCTACCGCATGTAAGGTGCGCCGCTCTTCACGCTTGGGGTCAATCCAGGCCGCGAGCCCCTCCAGAACGACGATGCTATGTCGTTCCACGATGTCGATCACCCGGCATTCGATGTTCGCCAGACACTCGCGGATCAGCGGCGGGCGGACATATCCGCCCCTGGCACGAGTGAGGCCAAACTTCCGGAACTTGTCCGTATCGACGCCGGAGCATGTGCCGATCCCTATGACCGTATCAATCATATCCACCGGAGGGATGGCGATTACGCATTCCCGGGTGTCGCGCAGTGCTGTCCAGGAATGGTTCCATCGTCCTGTCGTGATGGCGAAGATCGGAGAGAAGTCCATTACCATGGTCCAGGTAATGGTCATGACGTTGTCGTTCCGCCCGTCGCTTGTGGTGACAAGCGTGACCGGGCCGGGTTCGATCAGCGTGAATGCCTGGTTCAATGGCAGTGTTTGCATAACGTTTCCGGCTATCCTTCCTTGATGTGCCAGCGTGGTTATCGCCCTGCGGACCCACGGACATTGC
>JAATFR010000138.1 GCA_015655095.1 Hyphomicrobiales bacterium
ATCCCGACGATTTCAAAGCAAAGCCTCTGCAAAGCCAGTCTCTGATCCGCAATGCGCGCGGCCTTATTCCGTCCCTCAAGGAGCGCGCGGATGAGGCCGAAGAGGCGCGCTGCCTTCCGGCCGCAACCGTCCGAGATCTACGCAGCAGCGGGCTGGCGCGGCTGCTGCAGCCTGGCCATTTTGGCGGGGCTGAAGGATGCCTGGAACACCTCGTGGACATCCTGATCCCGGTTGCAAGCGGATGCCCTTCGACAGCATGGTGCCTAGCGCAATATCTGTTTCATAACTATATGATAGCACATTGGCCGGTGCGAGCTCAGGAAGAGGTCTGGAGTGACCCGAACTCTCTGGTGAGCGGCATTCTGATGCCAAGCCGCGGCAAGGCACGATCGGTCGATGGCGGCTATGAGATCACCGGCCAATGGCCATTCGTAAGCGGGGTACTGCATTCGGATTGGTGCATTCTCGCCGCAATGGTCGAGCAGTTCACCGCACCGGATGAAGAGCGGTATTTTCTTGCCCGAACCGCCGATCTTGAGATCATAGATACTTGGAATCCCATTGGTCTTTACGGATCCGGGAGCCATGATGTCAAAGTTGAAAAGATGTTTGTTCCCGACTATCTAGGCTTGCCGGTCAGGGATATGAAGGGTGATGATTTTCCGGGAAAGGAGATCAATTCTGGTGCGATTTTTCGCCCTCCGCTTATGATGATCAGCGGTATATTGCCCGCAGCCTGCCTGATTGGTATGACCGAAGGGATGTTTGAAAGCTTCCTGCTTCAGACCCGTGACAGAAGATCCCTCAGAACCAAAGAGGAGACGGCCAGCTATCCGACCCACCAGATGCGGGTCGGCGAGGTTTCAGCCTCTTTGCAAGCCGCAGAAATGCTTATCAGAGCAGATTGCCGCGAAATTATGGATTACGCTGCAGCAGGATCCAGCTTTTCACCAATTGAGCGGTCGAATTACCGTTCTAATGCGGCTTATGCCGGACAATTGGCGCGTCGGGCGTCGGAAACTCTTTGGGATCTGATCGGCGCGCGCGGCGCCTATGCGACCAATATGATCGCGTGTTTTTACCGCGACATCGCGGTCGCGTCACGCCATTCCGCCATCAATTGGGAGGTGAACGCAACCGAGCACGGCCGCGCGAGGCTCAAGCTGCCGCTCACAAACCCCTCTCTGTAAAGCGGTCGGCCAATCGACCATCCCGCCGCCGCGCGGGTCATCGGCCCGGCCGCCTGAACGCCGGCAGATCGACATCTTTTCGGTTTGTGCGTTCCGAATCTATACATTTCCGAGCCCTTTGCGGCGCTACCACCGGCTTTCCGATCAAAAGAAGCCTGTTTTGTGGACTAAATCCGTTTATTTAGCCGAAAAAATGTGCCATCTTCCGGTTTTCATCGGCCGCAACGCTAGAATCTCTGAACTTTTCATTTTTTGTAGAACGTACATTATATAAACATATGGCAACGCCGTCCTCAGCGCTAAGACGGTGGCCGATGGCCTCGCCAGCGGTGATCGAACAACAATCAGAAAAACAGGAGAGTGTCATGGGTGAACTGTTCCAGCTTGCCAGAATGTACGCAGCAGGCCGCATTTCGCGCCGCAGTTTTATGAGTTTAGCTGCAGCTTACGGCGCCGCGAGTGCAACTCTGGGTGCGGGCGCGTTACCTGCCCGCGCGGCCGAAGGCCCATTGGTTGGCTTTAGCTTTCCCAGCTTTGACGCCTTCCGATGGCCCCATGACCGGCACTACTTCGAAACCCGCGCGGCCGAACTTGGGCTGCGCTGCATCATCCAGGGTGCCAATGAGGATGTGTCGACCCAGGACGCCCAGGTGGACGCTATGCTCTCGCAGGGGATCGAGGCCCTCATCATCATTCCGGTCAACGTCGAGGCCGGCGCGCAGATCGTCGAGCGCGTCAAGAAAGAGGTGAACATCCCGATCCTGTCCTATAATTATGTGATCCCCTCGCCCGCGATCGACTATTGGGTGGGGCGTGACAACTATCTTGTCGGCGAATTGCAGGCGAAGCAGGCCCTTATGGAGGCGAAGAAGGGCAATTGGGTGGTGGCCAGCGGCCCCGAAGGGGTCGATGTTGCCCGGCAGAAAACCGAAGGCGCGTTGCGGGTTCTGCAACCCTATATCGACTCGGGCGAGATAAAAATCGTTTCGCACCAATGGCACGACAACTGGCGCCCGGAAGCGGCCCTTAAGCAGCTGGAAGACGCGCTGACCTCGAACGACAATGACATCCAAGCGGTTATTGCAAATGAGGAGGGCCTTGCGCTTGGCGCCCTTCAGGCTTTGCACCAGGAGGGGCTGAACGGCCAGGTCTGGATCTGCGGTGAAGATGTCTGGCCTGAGGGCGCCCGCGCGATCGTGAAGGGCGACATGGCCATGAGCGCTTGGACCGACCTGATCCAGATGGGGCGCGTGGCGGCCGAGGCGGCCTTCGCGCTGATCAACGGCCAAGTCCCCGAAAGCAACGATAGTCTTGATGTGGGTGAGCGCAAGATCCCCGGCATGCGGATCCAGTCGCGCGTCGTCAACAAAGAAACCCTGCCGGAATTCCTCAAGCTGACCGATTGGCTGAAACCCGAAGATATTGGCCTCGAGGCTGAATAGGAGTGGGTGCCGTGGCGATCTCTTCTGTGCCCGCCCCAGCTGAGGGGCAGAAAGGCACGCATTTGCTTGAGCTCGACGGGATAACGGTCGAGTTCGGCTCCACCCGGGCTCTCAATGGTGTGGCCTTTCGTGTGTCGGCCGGCGAAGTCGTCGGTCTGATGGGGGCGAACGGAGCGGGCAAGAGCACCCTTGCCAAGGTGATTGTGGGGGAGATCCCCCATGGTTCCTATCGTGGCAGGATGATCCTTGATGGAGCGCCCGTCGCTTTCGCCGACACGAGGGCGTCCCATGACGCGGGCGTTGCGATGGTTCACCAGGAGGGGGCAGTCGTTCCGCAGCTGACCATCGGCGAGAACGTGATGCTGACGATCGAGCCCTCCCGCTTTGGTGTGATCAACTGGAAGGCGCTTTATGCGCGTGCCGATGGCGCGATGCGCAAACTCGGGCTTGAGATCGACACCCGCCAGCCACTTGAGGGCCAGGGCGGGGTTGCGCTGATGGAGCAGATCGAGATCGCGCGCGCTATTGCGAGCGGCAGCAAAGTGTTCGTCTTTGACGAGTCCACCTCGGCCCTTGGTGCCGATGAGATCGGCCTCTTGCTAAGCAGGATGCGCGAACTGGCGGCACAGGGCGCCGGGATCATATTTATCTCGCACCGCACGGATGAGATCCTGAAGGTTTGCGACCGCGTGGTGATCTTGCGCGACGGCCGCATCGCATCCGAGGCTCCGCCCGCAGAGCTGGATCAGGCAAGGATCGTCCGGGCCATGCTCGGCACCGAACTTGCCGAGGCGACGACTGCCAGTGCCCCGCAACGGAGCGGCGATCAAAAGCCCGCAATCCGTCTTCAGGCCTGGACCCGCGCCCGGTCCGACGAAATGCCGCGCGATGTGGGGCCGGTCAGCATCGAAATCGCCCTTGCCGAGATCGTGGCCGTCTATGGCCCGCTTGGCGCGGGAAAGACCGAGCTGGTCGAATCCCTCTTTGGTTTTATGCCCGAGCTGACGAGCGGCACCATAATGCTTGGCGATGAGCGGTTCGAGCCGCAGAGCCCGCGCGGGTCGATTGCGCGCGGCATCGCCTATGTCTCGGCCGAGCGTCAGCGCGACGGGCTTATTCCGCATCTCTCGGTCCTCGAGAATATGATGCTGGGCTGGCATCGTGGCACTCCCCGGCAAAGGGGCTCTGTCGTCGATCACCAAAGCGCGGAAGAGCTGTGCAGATCATATATCCGCGAGCTAGCGATCCGCACCCAGGGGCCGCATCAGCCGATCGGCAATCTCAGCGGTGGCAACCAGCAAAAAGTTCTTCTGGCGCGGGCTCTTATCAATAAGCCGCGCCTTGTTCTTCTTGACGAACCCACGCGCGGCATCGACCTTGCCGCCAAGC
>JAATFR010000192.1 GCA_015655095.1 Hyphomicrobiales bacterium
ACGAGTTTGCCTTTTCGGCGGCGCCCGATGGCGATGTCGCTGTGATTCCCGATGCGGGGTTCAACTATGACGCCATCTCGATGAGCGAGGGAAACCCGGAAGAGTCGCCAGCGGTCCAGCTCACTCCGACCATTTTCTATAAGCAGGGAAGCTCGGGGGTGGAAGAAGCGGTCGACGTACTGATGCGGAGCGGAGCGGCGCCTCTGAAGAGCGCGACAGTCACCATCGCGGGGCATCGCGAGATGGTACCAGTCTCCAAAAATCCGGGCTGGCAAGAACAAAAAGCCAGGTTGTATTTTCCCGCATTTCCATCCCACAGCAAGGCTCAGATCGAATTGCAAGCCGGTGAACGGGCCCTTCGCAGCATTCAGGTTCTTGAGCCAGCGAAACAGTGGACCATCTACATCGTGCCTCATGTGCACCTCGACATCGGCTACACGGATTACCAGGCGAAGGTCGCCTCAGTCCAAAGCCGCATCACCGACGAAGCTCTGGACCTGATCGCGGTCCATCCAGAATTCCGGTTCAGTCTCGATGGAATGTGGAGCCTGGAACAGTTTTTTGAAACACGCACCAAGGAAGACCAGGCGCGCGCGCAGGCGGCTCTCGCGGCGGAGAAGTTGTTTGTTCCAGCGCAATACGCGAACGAACTGACGGGATTTGCATCGGCGGAGACGTTGATCCGCTCTCTCTATCCCAGCGCACAGCTTGCCGCGCAGCATCATTTGCCGCTGGATTACGCGAACATTACGGATGTGCCCTCCTATTCCTGGTCGTACGCGTCGATCCTCGCGTCGTCGGACATCAATGAACTGGCAGCCGGTAGCAACAATGGTCGCGCTCCGGTGCTGCTGCGAGGACACCTGGATGAAAACTCCCCTTTTTGGTGGCAGGGACCTGACGGGAAGAAGGTGCTGTTCTGGTACGCGCGCCATTACCACCAGATGTGGACGTTGTTCGGGTTGCCTCCGCTGGTGAATGCCGGCGAGCAGATGCTGCCGGTCTTTTTGCAGATATATGGCAAACCAACGTACAGGGCAGACTCCGTACTGGTGTACGGAAGCCAAGTAGAGAACACCGACCTCTATCCCGAGCAGGCGAGCCTGGCAGAGCAATGGAACCAGAAATATGCGTTTCCGCGCCTGAAGTACACAGGATTTCATGAAGCTCTCGCGTCGATCGCCGCCCAGTTTCATGGAGATTTGCCAACGGTTCGGGGAGACGGAGGGCCGTATTGGGAAGACGGCATCGCGGCGGATGCTTACTATGTGTCGATGGAACGAAACACCGAGGTAAGAGTCCTGTCGACCGAGAAGCTAGCCATCATCACTTCACTGGTGGAAGCGGGCATCGCAGTTCCTGAAGGCGTGTTGACGGTTCTCACGGGCGACCTTGTGCTCAATGGAAAAAGGGTGAGTGGAACGGCGGAGCGGACGCCTTGGGGACGCTTTGCCAGCCATGGCGTTGCCGTGCTCGAACAGGATGGCGGACGCGTCGCTGTGCTGGTGCCGCTCAAGGGGAGCGCCATTGTCGAGGATATGAACCTTGCCCTGGAACCTCGTGATGAGGTGACCTTGCAAAGCGCCGAAGCGCTGATCGGCGGGGCCGTCGACCCGGAGCGCATCAGGCTGCTGGGCGCACTTGTGCGCTCAGGCCAGATGGCGGGCGCGCTTTCCTATCTCATCCGCCAGTCGGTGGAATATGCCAATGAACGGACTCAATTCGGCAAGCCTATCGGCAAGTTTCAGGCGATACAGCAGCAACTGGCGGTGCTCTCGACGCAGGCGGCGGCCACCAATCTCGCCGCCTCCCATGCCGCGGCGAAAGCCGATGCCGGAGACGCGCTCTTTGAAATCGCCGTCGCCAAGGTGCGGGCGGATGAAGCCGCGAGCCTTGCCACCTCGATCGCCCATCAGGTGCATGGCGCCATCGGCTTCACCTATGAACATGAACTTCACTTCGCCACGCGCAGGCTCTGGTCCTGGCGGGCCGAATTCGGTTCAGGTTCTCAATGGGCGGGTGTGCTGGGGCGCGCCACCATCGCGCGCGGGCCGGATGCGCTGTGGCCCTATGTAACGGCACGTTGATTATGACGATTGAGGAGTACCGATCATGAAAGTTTCCGACGCTCTGACAAGCCGCATCACTTGCCGCGCCTTTCTCGACAAACCTGTGCCGAAGGCGACGCTCAGGGCCGTCCTTGAGGGTGCGCGGCATGCGCCATCGGGAGGCAATCTGCAACCCTGGCATGTCTATGCCGTGAGCGGCGACAAGCTCAAATCCTTCGTTTCTCTCATTGCCGAGAAACAGAAGGCCACGCCGATGGGGGAAGGGTCGGAATATGATATCTACCCCAAAGGGTTGAAGGAGCCCTACAAGGCGCGCCGGTTCAAGTGCGGCGAAGACCTTTATGCGACCATGAATGTCGCCCGCGACGACAAGGTGGGACGGCTGACGCAGTTTGCCCGCAACTTCCAGTTTTTCGGGGCGCCGACGGGGTTGTTTTTCGCCATCGACAGGCAGATGGGCCTTGGCCAGTGGTCCGATCTGGGGATGTTCATCCAGTCGGTCATGCTGCTGGCGCGCGAACATGGCCTGCATACGGCGGCCCAGGAAGCCTGGGCGATCTGGCATAAGACGGTGACGGAATTCGTTGGCATTCCAGATGAGCTGATGCTGTTCTGCGGTCTTTCCATCGGCTATATGGATGAAAGCCACCCGATGAACAGTCTTCGTACGGAGCGCGCTTCTCTGGAAGAAGTGGCGACGTTCATTTCCTAGGAAAAATTGGCTGGGAACTGGAGTCAGAAGAAAGTTTTTCTGTTGGTATCCCACAGGAGTGCCCGCCCGTGGCGGCTGCCGTACCGTTTCATGCGGCCTTCCAGGGCAGATACTATGTCTATTTGTAATCCTATCTAAAGTTTTTCAGGTCATTCTCTTGTTTCAGTGTTTTGCATGAGGGGGCAGGAATATGCAGGATATTAAACATCTGACTTCAGTCTTTTTTCATTACGGACTTCTTGAGCCTGAGCAGGGACAAGAAAAATCTTCTCCCATATATCAACAGCATAATCCGGATAAATCGGAAGCGTCTGTCACACGGTTTAATGAGGATAAAAAATTGCGCCTGGATGCAATGGCGCAATTTGAAGGAACCTCCAGGGTGGAAAGTGAGAGAGTTACAAATCGATTACGCAGGCAGGCGGATGCGCCATCCGATCAGACCCTTCATCCTGTTTTGACAACCTGGGCTGTTGCAATGGGCACTGTTGCAGGCAGTGTGGTTGGAGGGGCCCTGGAGGGAGGCGCAGCCGGATCGATGGGAGGTCCTTTGGGTTCAGTAGTTGGCGCTGCGGCCGGCGCGGTCGTTGGTATGGCCGCCGCATGTCATGCAGCCTGAATGATGAGGCCGGGTGGTGACCCTCATGACGCTTCGTTGCCTCCGCCGCCGCATTGCCAAACGTTACGGAGGATTACATGAGCAAGTATGCGCTCCGCCACATTGTGCTTTCTGTATTTCTGGTATCTCCGGGGATCATCGCCAGTTTCTGGCCCGAATATGTGCCTTGCAAATATTTCCTGTATGCGCCGATGCCCGTCCTGGGCGGCTTTATGGCCTGGAATATTATAAAATCGACAGGCGAGTGACAGGAGGCTCCTGAAGAGGAAAAGGCCGCTGTACCAAGGGTGCAACCCGTACAGCGGCCAGTCCAGAACGATCAGCAACGCGGCTTCTTGTGATTGTTCCCGAGGCCTTTTTCAGGCCCATCATGAAGCCGCCCCGTTTACAGCCAAGCAGTTACATACGTGAATAGGTCAGGCAGAAAGGTCCCCTGAAGTGTCCGACCTTACCTGCTTCGCCCCATCCTCCGTCATAAACGGCACCTCGGCGATAGCAAACGGTGTTACCAAACCGTTAGACATCGGATCACCTCCTTTCAAGTTGTTGCAGCCAGAACCAAAGCCTGCGGTGAGTCCGGGCTGACGTCAACAAGGAGGTGTATGGTCAAGGCGCCATTCACTCAGATATGGGATAAATGTCGCGCAAATTTCATGAAAATCGAACGTTTTCAGGGCTGTAAGGACGATGTTGACGGAACGCTTCAGGGAGAAGGCCGGGCTTTCGGGGCAACCTTTTCTCGAATCACTTATGCTCTTCATGAGAATTGGCTGACGCCTGATCCTGCCGGTCAGAATGCAAAAGATCGGCGAACGAGACATCATCCAGCCGGGCGCGCTGCTCGGCTTCGATCCGCTGAAAAAAATCGTCAATAGCGGGATCATGGGCCAGACGGTTCTCCGGCAGGGCGCGCTCCGCCCCCTTCTGGCGGATGGCCTGAATGGCGTCGCCAATACTGGTCTGGCTGGCGGCCCGGCTCGGCAGGTAGTGGCCAGCGGGCGCTTCCGCGCGGGCAATCAGGTGAGCACCCAGAAAGGCCTCCAGAATCCTCTCCATCGCCTCGATGGGGGCGAGCAGCCGGGAGGAAAGGTCTTCCTCTGTCAGAGGCCCGTCACCCCGTTCATAAGCCTCATGGATAAGGAGCAGCGCATGGGTGCCGATACGCTCCATCTGCTGGGGGGAAAGCTCGACCACGCCTGCGACAGGCGACAGGTGCTTGCGATTCTGGAAATAGAAGGACACCGAACAACCGACCAGCAGGATCAGCCACCCGACATAAAGCCAGATCATGAAAAAGAAGAGGGCGGCAAAGGCGGAATAGATCACCGCATAGCTGGTGGAGTTGGCGACGAAGCTGGCAAAGCCCCAGCCGGTGATCGTCCACAGCGCGCCAGCGACAGTCGCACCCAGAAAGGCCGATGAGGTTTTGACCCTTGTATTGGGAACAAATTTATAAAGCGCGGCGAAAGCGAGAATGGCGAGAACATAGGGCAGGTAGTGGCTTAGTTCCCGGATGAAGCTCTTGATGGGAACGGAACCGATGCCGGTGATGGAAAGGGCGCTCGTGACGAAACTGGCGATCACCCCGATCGACATCAGTATGAACAGCGGGCCGGCGACGCCGAAACTCACGAAGTCGCGCAACTGGCGAATGATCGAGCGCGAATTCTGCGCGCGCCAGATAGTGTTGAACGATTCCTCGATCTTCATCACCATCGAGATGACGGTATAGATGAGAAAAGCAAAACCGACCGTGCCGAGGACGCTGGAGTTGACGCGCTCGACAAAGCGCATGGTTGTCTCGGTGATTTCTATGCCCTGATTTCCCAGCGGGGAGAGAAATTGGAGCATGAAGCGTTGAAGATAGACGTGATAGCCGACCATGCGGAAAACCGCGAAGGCCACGGCGATGGCGGGTACGAAGGAAAGCAGAGTTGTATAGACGAGGCTGACAGCACGCAGGCCCAGCCGCCCTTCGATCAGATCCCGGGTCACAACCCAGATAATCTGAAGCGTTTCCACAAGAGCAGTGCGTCCATTGCCAGCGCCGTCCAGGGGTGTTTCCCAGACGAACTTGTAGAAATGACGGATCAAATTGATTGAGAATCTCATGGGCTGAGTGTAGAGGCATCGCCGGTTTGATCAAATGAGAACCGGGATTGCCGATCCCGCAAAAGCGTCTGGCTTTCGAGTAAAAGCTTCCCGCCGCAAGCCGACATATTAAATTGGCGGCCTACAGGCTTTTCCTGCTCCAGCCGGCAAGGACCGGTAGACAGAAAGGCCCTCCACTGGGGGAGGGCCTTCATCGCTTCAATCTCAGTAACGATCGCGAGACGGACGGCCACCGGAAGGCGCACCGCCTCCCTCAACCACGAGCTCTTCTGCTGAGACGCGGCCATTACGGCCTTCGACCAGTTCGTACTCAATGCCCTGACCTTCATTGAGCGTGCTCAGCCCAACCCGTTCAACGGCCGATATGTGAACGAAAACGTCCTTGCTGCCATCCTCAGGCTCGATGAAACCGAAACCCTTCGTTGCGTTAAACCACTTAACGCGTCCCTTATTAGCCATAGATCTGTGCGCCTTGTCGTAGAGAAATCTTAGAGAAAAGGGCCGCCCGCACCTGTGTGCAAACGACTTGTAATGTTAACAGCTTCACTATGGAGACGATATGACATTTCCACGGGAAAGGACCGCGGAACCGCATTTTTGTGGCTAAAAAGTCTTGATTTTGGCGGTTCAGACTGTTCCGTCGGCGCGTAGGGCTGCAATTTCCGCCTCACTGTAGCCCAGAGCGGCGAGAATTTCGTCTGTATGCTCTCCTAAAAGCGGGGCCCGGTGACGGATTTTGCCGGGGCTTTGGGAGAGGCGTATGGGCGTTTCCATGATCTGCGCCGGGCCGGGCAGGCCGGGGAAGTCCAGTGGTTTGAGATAGTTCATCGCGGCGATGTGCGGATCGTCCAGCGCCTGTTGCGGCGTATAGACCGGGCCCGCGGGGATGCGAGCTTTTTCAAGCAGGGCGAGGGCTTCATCCGTGCCCTTGCCGGCGGCCCATTGCGCCGTGCGTTCGGACAAGATTTTCCCATTATCGCCGCGTGAAATATCATCGGCGAAGCGCGGGTCGGTGAGCCAGTGATCCTCCCCCATCAGTTTGGCCCAGCGCCTGAACAGCGTAGCGCCGATGACCTGAACGAGGATCCAGCCATCCCGGGTGCGGACAATGTCGGCGGGGCCTGCGTAAGGAGAGCGGTTGCCGATGGCGACGCGGTTGGTTTGACGAAGATCCTGTTCGATCAGATGAAAATTGAAATAGGCAAGTGCGGTTGAAAGCAGCGAGCCTTCGACCTGCTGCCCTTTGCCTGAAC
>JAATFR010000355.1 GCA_015655095.1 Hyphomicrobiales bacterium
AGCCTATAATATACGTGACCCAACGCAGAGCCGTACAACTTGACAGGAGAGCCGTTTTTGGTGGCAGCTTCGATGAATAGGTCGAGAAAGTCATCGTTTCTTATTAATTCAGGATCAGGCTGATATACAAGTGCCACTTTTTTTGGGGGAATTGTCGATAGGTTTGCGTGATTCTTCACGACATGCTCACGGAACTGACCCTTGCTGGTGTCTGTGTAATGATGAAACTCTCTGGACCTGAACCAAGGTAAGTTTCTGCCAAGCTCCAACTCTTCAGGTATTTGGCAAAACCACATAATCTGTGCATTTTCGCCAATCGTGTTGGCAATTTCTTGAGTTCGCCTAGCGACTTCAAAGATATCCGAACGTGTCAATACTTGCGATCGCCCTTTCGAGCCCAAGACATCAACATACTCCCATGAGCCGTCATCATTTTCTGCTAGAAACATAGGTTTAAAGGTCGACTTGGTTGGAATAATCTTCTTCTGAGCTAACACTATTTCATAGGTGTCGTGCGGCAGGACTTGAATTCCGTCCGGCAGCCCCCATAGTGCATCCACCTGAACATAATTCCCATTTGGCTCGGCGTATGCCCACGCCGACGATAGTGATGGAATGAATGCATGGAATAGAAACGCAATATTATTTACTTCGGCTCCGCGCTGCCCGAGCTTCTCCAGAGCATCCTTGCACCACGCCAGCGCATCGCCCGCCGTTACCGTATCCGTCCTTGGAAGGTTAAAACGCGGGAACTCCGCTTGATCCACCTCGGTACGAACCACTGCTTTATTAAAAGTAATCAGCCGTATCTCAGCAATGAGTCGATCAGGGCCGCCATCTTCAGAAAGAATCTCAAGGAAGCGCGCCGCGTCAAGTTCATAAAGCCTTGGCGCTTGATCTTGTTCCAGAAAGTCAAATTCCGATAAATTTCTTAATTTCTTCCACCTGGTTTCGGAGCCAATTATGAATGGCTTCAGTATGTTGAGTGGACCATCATATCTACCGCGCGACGAAGAGATCGGAGCAATCACTGATTTGGGATCAATCCCCCGATCAAGATGTGGCCAATCCAAGTCTAATTGGACGATATAGAGGTTCTTGCCATCGGAAACCCACTCGAGATGGCATCGAACGGGCGAAATCTGCTCACACCAGTGGCCAATAGCGCGGAGAAGCTGGTGCGGAGAACCCCTAGTAACAAGGGCATTTTCAGGGTTGGGGGAGTTTGCGAACTTTGAGTTCAATCCCTTTGCTGAGCTCTCCTGATCTTCAAGATCATACCGCCACTGGTTTCTTGTCGGCGACACACGGCTCTCATTTGATAGATGGCCCATCAAGACGGAATTGACACACCTCTGTGCGACAACTCCCATTCGCTCAGCTGGGTCAATTGCATGTGATCTGGTGAAAATCTCGCAGATTGCACTTGAAATATCGGCTTCAGAGATGTTTTCAACTTTTATGGATTGATACTTTCCGCGATCCCTAATTGTTTCATTCTGCCCGCTCGTCCTTAATATTAAGCTATCGATTCTCTGTGCGACGACCCATGAAACAATCTTGTCCGCCGCCTCTCTCGAAAGCTTTCCAGTTCGCAGCCACTCGTCAAAAAAACTGAGCTCCAAGGCGATCCATCCTGGCACCCAATTCTTAGGAAGTAACGATAGGCCCGCCGCCTTCGCGCCAAAATTTTGAGCATACTTTTGGTGACGAGAGAAGGAAAGTTCGAGATCTTGCAGCAGCATGGCGCAATATTAATCTTTCCCTAATGTTCCGAATATTTTTTGCGCAAAATTCTGCAAAGCCGCTAGAATATTGTCGGAGAAATAGCCAAAGATGAAGCCAAAACTTGCAGCCATAATGGGCGTGTCAAGCGTTTCATCCTTAAGAAACGGGACGGCTCCTGAGGCAAATAGGAAGCCCGTGAACAACGCGACAAGTGCGGAATTAAAAGGCACCACTATGCGCCACAAAAGGCGATCCCTGTGCCAAGCCCCTTTTGCAACAGAATGATACAGCCACTTTAAGCAAAAAATTGTCCCGCCGAGCATACCTGATATGGTGAGCGCAATCCATTTAACTGCTTCGCTTCTAATCTCAAATTGAAAGAAGTATGTGGTATAAACACCAGCATCACCTCCGATCTCAGACTTGGAGAGGGCTGGATCGATTAGGCATAAGGTTAGGGCTAGTAATAGCGCACCCAGATATCCGAATTCAAAGGTGATCTGCTTCCAAGCAGCCTTTGGGTATAAAGATGCGTATTCACCCCGCGCCCGCCCGTCCGTAAGATTCGCGTTTTCATGCACTTTCGCCAGATCGTCGCAATCCAGCTCTGCGGGGTCAATGACAGGCTTGCCGAGGACTAATTGATCTGGCGTCACCTCCACCGAACTACTGTTGACGGCATCGCCAGCAGTGTCGACTCCACCTTCAATCTCCGGGGAGTTTTTAAGTGGAGACTGGATTCTGGTGAGGATAGGTTTTTCTGTCAAGCAGTTTCACCAAATGTCTCAGACATTGCCCACACCCGATCCAAACGAGGCTCGGCTTTATAATCCCAAGTGTCTTTTCCGAGCTTCTTCGCTATAATCATTCTAAACCACTGCGACGTTTTGCATTGCGGATTTGCAATCATGCTCCGTGCGCCGGATTGGACAAAAATATACTCTTCGCCTTTAGTCGCATTGACTGAAAGCTCTGATGCATCTGTGGATTCACGCCAGCCATGCTCAGCATCCATGCACTCTGAAATCAAGTCAAAGGGCAAAGCGACCATGTGCAAGTGCGCCTGATCTACTCCACAGCTTACGATGCCCCCCATGCGCCCGCCATGTTCGAACTCAAACAGACCTGCATCACCACAAACTGTGGAAGCGCGCCCCCTGACCTTGTCCCGGATTTCGACAAGAGAATATCTCTCGATATCTGTAACTTCACTTATGCTGGGCATTGGACGCTTAGGCACTATTAAGATCCAGAAATCAACCAAGGCTCCCAGAGATGGAAGTGCAACGAAGTGCTCGTTTTCATATACCACAAGATCAAACTGTGGTTTCTCTGCACTGCCAGGCTGAGTAAGCCAGGTGAATTTTCCGCTCAACATATGCTTTATCTTTCAAGCCATGGAGCTGGCCGCTCCTACTCGAAAACATACAGGTGTCAAGACAAAATGTACAGCGGTCTGTGGAAAATCTCGCTGGCGTCGAGGTGATCGCGCTCTTCGAATTTAATATTTAATATCAATAAGATAAATGGACATCTTGCTTCGAGTGCGGGACGAAGATCTTCCTGCGCACGTCTCCCGAGGTATGGAAACGGCGGAGCTCTTCTCTATCACGATAACGGTACCCGCCCGGTTCATATCACACGGTGCCGGGTTACAACATCGATGGCACCGTGGCTGACGTTTTCTATCAGTGCCCGCGCCCTCTCCTCGAGCCAGTCGAACCCGGCTATCCGCACATTCTGACGGCGCTGCTTCGCCCGCTCAAGAGCCTCTGACTGCGTATGATTGAGACCTGCCTCGGTGCCGATGATCACGAGGCAATCGGCCCTACGGTATTTGGGAAAGTGCGCGCGCGCCTCCCGGACTCTCTCCGATAGGGAGCTTTCATATTCAACCGCTTGGTTCTCGGCATGGGTTGCCTCGCTACTCAGCTGATTTCCCTTGGTCATAAGCAGCTTACCCGGGCATTCGATCTCGACCACGAGATAGCTGTCATCAGCCCTACGGATCACGAAGTCTGGTTCGAGGGCGCCATGGAGGTCAGGCTGGCTCCAGACCTGGACGGCCATCGGGTCGAGTAGTTGCGGGTAGCGGCAGAAGAAGGCCTGAAAGGCTGGTTCGTCGTCCGGGCTTTCGGCGATCAGCCGGCGATAGTGGTCGAGCACGGGTGGTCCGAAGCGGAGCCATTTCACCC
The DNA here is from genome assembly GCA_015655095.1 of Hyphomicrobiales bacterium. Classification (GTDB taxonomy): domain Bacteria; phylum Pseudomonadota; class Alphaproteobacteria; order Parvibaculales; family Parvibaculaceae; genus JAATFR01. The sequence goes on from JAATFR010000355.1 coordinate 3,924, forward strand.
CGAGGGCAGCGACCAGCGTTTCCACCACGTCCTGCCGGTCCATGAGATGTATTAGGCTCTGGCTCAGCGGCATCATGAGATCTTCCGTCGGCAGCGATAGGATTAGCGTACGCAGGGCGTGGCTTGCATCTGATCGCATTGTCCTGGAATTCGCCTTTGCATTCGCGGCTTTCTGGATCGGCGGGGCAACCCTGAACATCGAAGCCGACGAGATTGTTCCATCTAGCGCAGCGATGCTGAAAAGCGTGAGTGCAGCGGATTTACTCTTCACCGTGTGATGCGTCAACGCGATCTCGATCATTAAGCCCATGCCCTCGGCACCCCAAGCCATCAGAGCAGCGTATGCCGGGAACGTGACGAAGAGGTCGTCTGCATCACGCGCTACTGCTTCGACACGGCCACGGGCAGCCAGCCCACCGTCGATAATGGCAGCTTCGAGCAGGTCGCATAGTTCTGCAGCGTTCGAAAAAATCTCAATTCTCCCGTACTTCTTGTCAGGAGCTACCATGAGCAATAAAGTCGGCTCGATTTCAAGATCGTTCTCTATACACGACAGGACGGGGCTTTCGACCAGTCCTCCCCATGAAATCAATGCTTCATGCCACGGAAGGCCTCGATAGGCTGTAGTCTTGGACGCGCTTTGCCGATCAGCCTAGCACTGGACGTTGGCTTCCGGCAAAGATCTGCCGTTCGGCATGCGCTCATTAACTACAGGAATGTCCCGCATGGCCGCCATCTTGGCCGGGTGATTGCTGCGGGGGAAGGCGAACGGCAGCTTCCGGCGATACAGCCACGCAGCATTGGTTGGCGCCGACCGGCAGTTATGGGTCGACCCCGCCTTTCTTGGGCGGCGGGTCGAGTGATCCTGTCAAACTTCGGTTTCTGACCAGCAGCCCTTTGCCTTCACTCGAGTGGGCTGCAACAGGCTGGAGCACTTCGCGGTGCGGCAGGAACTCACAACCTAAGGCTCGCTATTCAGCCCGGGGTGATCGCGCATCGGATGAGCATCGTGGTGAAGCGCCTTCGCTCGGCCTCATCACACTCTATGCGCTGCATCGAACCCCAAACCGGAAAATCCGTCAGCGAAAACACAAGCTGAAGCACCGCGTCCGACAGGGTCTCGTCTTTCAAGGCCTCGCGCACAAGCGCCGCAACGCCCGCGTCCACGGCGTGCAGAAACTGGTCCAGTTCCGGGATGAGATGCCGATCGGCATATGCCTTGGTGAGCCGGAGCGCCCCCCGCCGGTAAAACCCATCCAGTTCATCGACAAGACGCGGCAAACGATCCTCCAACCCGTCGAGCCCCTCGAATATCCCTGGGGCCTGTTCGGGTCTCGGCGGTGCCATCTCCTGCCAGACATGGGCGCCGCAGGCCGTCACCAGAGAGCCCAAGGTGGGAAAGTGCCGGTAGACCGTGGCCGCGCCGATGCCGGCGCGCCTGGCGACATCCACAAAGGAGGTTGCGGCGACGCCCTGCTCATCGTGCAGCTGCATCGTAGCCGCGATGATGCGCTCGCGGGTTTCGTCCTGGGTCTGTGCGCGCCCGGTCATCCGATAGGCGCGGCGGTTTGTTCGATCTTCCATATTGACGATATAAGGATTCCGTGGAATTGTTATTCCGGTAAATTGCCCCATCCCGAGGCAATTGTCCAGCGAGGATCGCACCATGAACGTGATTGCCCCCACCGCCACACCCATGCCGTCGAACGTCGAGGAACGCCGGTTTCTCGGCCTGCCGACCAGGATCAAGGCAAGCCGCTATCTGACCAGCGGCCAGTTCAGCCTGATCGAGCAGATCATCCCGACCGGGTTCGAGTCGCCCTGGCATGTGCATCACTCCGAGGATGAGGCCTTCTACGTCATCGAGGGGCAGATGTCGGTGATCACCGAAGGCGCCAGCACCGTGTTGCAAGCCGGGGGCTTCGCCTTCGGTCCGCGCGGCATTCCGCACGGCTTCCGGGTTGAAGGGGAAGGCCCGGCGCGGATCTTGCTGATGACGACGGGAAGCGACTTTGCCGATTTCATCGCCGAGACGAGCGTGCCCAGCGACACGCCACCGGCCGCTCCAGATATGGCGTTCCTGGTGGCAGCGGCGGCACGGCACAATGTCGCCATCCTTGGTCCGCTCCCGCAATAGGACGATAGGTTTGGTGGTGCCCGTAGAACGGCCCTTCCGGTAGATCCTGCTGCAATGTAGCCTTTCTGCGCGCTGCAGGTGTAAACGACCGCTCCGTCCCGATCCCGACCATCATCGCCGGGTCCCTGCCGCGGCACCAGTTGAGCTGTGGCTTCGGGGAATGGGGCATACAGCATGGGTCGCGGCCGACCTATCCTGTCCTTAGAGCGGGACGCGTGTCTCAGCGGAACCTGCCTCGCCATGCTCCGCGGCACGCAGTTTGGGACGCAATTTGGTCATTCGCAAACTCTCGCGTGGCCTCCTTGAGCCAGTTGATGAAATCCCTTGTCCTGGGCTTTCCCGGTCGGGCGACCTCCACCGCATAGACATGATTGCTGTCGACCAAGCCAAAAGGTGCAACCAGCCGACCGCTTGCGACATCCCCTGCCACCAGATGCCAGGGGGCGATCGCAATGCCAAGGCTGTTCAGAGCTGCTTCGATGGTCATGTGATAATGATCGAAAATCCGGGTTGCGGGGGCATCACCGAAGCCTCTGCCGGTCAGCGACACCCATTCGCGCCAGACATCAGGGCGTGTCCGCGTCTCCAGCCGAGGCAGGGTCAGAAAATCCTCCGCCCGGTCCGGCGCGAGCGCGGGTGCGGCGACCAACGCCAGCTTTTCCGCGAAAAGCCGGGTGCAGGTCGCGGGCAACTGCGCTTGTGGCGGCAGAACCAGAATGCGGACATCGACCTGAACCTGCGCCTGCCGGTCATCGGTCGCGAGGCGGACATCATAGCGGGGGTGCCGGGCGGTAAAGTCGTGCAGGCGCGGAATAAGCCAGCGCATGGCAAAGGTGCTGAGACAGGCCACATCCAGAATGTGGCCGTCTCCCCGCCCGATCACGCGCAGCGCATCCTCGATCTGATCGAAGGCAGCCGTCAGTGCTGCGCCGAAGATCTGGCCCTCTGCGGTAAGCCGAGGGCGGTTGCGCGCGCCTTCGAACAACGGCGTACCGACGAAATCCTCCAGATGGCTGACATGGCGGCTGACCGCCCCATGCGTCACGCCCAGCTCGTCGGCGGCGCGCGAAATCTGGCCGTGG
>JAATFR010000333.1 GCA_015655095.1 Hyphomicrobiales bacterium
ACCGCCGAGAAGGTCGCCGCACACTGGGCGAAGATCACCGACTTCTCCAACGCCACCCCCTATTTCCAGGGCGGCGAGCAGACCGGCAAATTCTTCACCCTCGCGTCAGGCAAACCGGTCGATTAAGCTAGGTAAAAGCCCGCTTTTGCCAGCCTCCGATCCAGCCCCCGGCGTCCGCGCCGGGGGTTTTTGTTTGTCTCGCCGCCAACCATTGACACTGTCAATTGACAGCGTCAATGGTGTGAGGCAAGGTGCCCACCATGAACCAGAAACTGTCAGATCGCGACATCGCCGATTTCCGGGGACAACTTGTCGAGGCCGCGACGAAACTTTTTCGCCGCGACGGCATCGAGGCGGTAAGCCTGCGCAACCTCGCCGCTGAAACCGGATGCAGCCGCTCGACCCCCTACCGTTATTTCAGGGACAAGACCGCGATCCTGACCGCCGTGCGGATCGCGGCGCAGGAACGGCTGACGGCGCAGACGAAAGCCGCCCTGGAAAAAGCCCCGGACATCGCCGCGCAAATCCACGCCATCGCCGAAAGCCATGTGGCGTTCGCCCTTGAAGACCCCGATCTCTATTTTCTGCTCATCGGCTCGCCGCAGGGCCGCGCGGAGCGGACGCCCGAACTCACGGCCGCCATCGACGCCTACCGCGCCGTCGCAGACGCGCCCCTCCACGCGGCGAAGGCGCAGGGACAGGTGCGCGGCGAGGTGACGGAACTGGGGCTGCTGCTCCACTCGGCGCTCCACGGCATGGTTTCCCTGCATCTCACCGGCAATCTGACCGGGCGCATCAGCTTTGCCCGCCTGCGCGAACTGACGGAAGTGGTGGTGAGCCGCGGCATCTACGCTCCGGCCTACAGAAATTATGAAGAGAGCGAGATGACAACGCCCACATGGATCCCCTATGGCGCGCGCGTGCGCGGCACCTATCTCGGCAAAGAGTTCGAGGGCACCGTCACAGACATCGGCTTCCCCGCCCTGCCGTTTGAGGCGCGCAGCTACAAGATCAGGGCCGATGCGCCGATCAATGTTTCCGCGTTCTCGTCAATGAACATCATGCGCCAGACGCTGACGGCAACGTTGTCACCGAAGGGCGAAAGCCTCGATCACAAGGGCAAAGGCAACAATATCATGAGTGTACGGATTGTCTGAAGCCGGACGCTGGCGGATGCGTTCTTGATACATTTGACCCAGAACCCCTCTCCCCGGAGGGGCGCAGGAGAAGTGGAGAGAGGCAGAGCGCCGGTCAGAACTGCTTTTCGGGCAGGATGACCTTGAGGCCGTCGAGGCTTTCGTCGACCTTGATCTGGCAGGAGAGCCGCGAGTTCTCGCGGACGTCGAAAGCAAAATCGAGCATGTCTTCTTCCATGCTCTCGGGCTTGCCGACCTTTTCGACCCAGGCTTCATCGATATAGACATGGCAGGTCGCACACGCGCAGGCGCCGCCGCAATCGGCGTCGATGCCGGGGATCGTGTTCTTCACGGCCCCTTCCATCACGGTCATGCCGGGGGCCACGTCAACCACATGTTCCGTACCGTCATGCTCGATATAGGTGATTTTCGCCATGTTATCTTGCCCGAAACCTGTTCAAACCGCCGGGCCCCGCCGTCTGGACCCGCGGGGGCCAAGTAGCATATGGCACGGGCGCGGGGCAAGCCCTGTGCCCTGGCAGCAGGCGGGCCACAGCCACCCGTTCATACTGCGATGGCCAATGTTTATTTCTCGCCGGCATGGCTATAAACAGTCTTTGCCGACTGAGAAACGGATACCTGCCTGAGCCATGACCATGACTGACATCGACAAAACGGACTGCGTGGTCGTCGGCGCGGGGGTGGTGGGGCTCGCGGTGGCGCGGGAGGTGGCGCGGGCGGGGCGTGAGGTGATCGTGCTGGAGCGCCACAACGCCTTCGGCACCGAAACCTCGGCGCGCAACAGCGAGGTCATTCATGCGGGCATCTATTATGCCCATGACAGCCTCAAGGCGCGGCTCTGCGTCGAGGGGCGGCATCTCCTTTATCAATATCTGGAAAGCCACGGGCTCGATTACCGGCGCTGCGGCAAGCTGATCGTCGCGGCCAGCGATGAACAAGCCTCCCGGCTCGATGCGATTGCAGCCCGCGCGCGCGCCAATGGCGTCGACGATCTTTCGGAGATGACGGGCGATGCGGCGCGCGCGCTTGAACCAGCGCTTTCGCCTGCCTGCGCCGCCGCGCTCATTTCCCCCTCCACCGGGATCGTGGACAGCCACGGGCTGATGCTGAGCTATGCGGGCGAGATCGCGGACCATGGCGGCGCCATCGCCTGTGAAGCGCCCTTTCAACGCGCGGAGCGGCGCGGGGACGGCTTTCGCGTGCATGTGGGAGGGACAGCCCCGATGGCGCTCGATTGCCGCTGGCTGATCAATTCAGCCGGGCTTTCCGCAACCGGCGTAGCCCGGCGGATCGAGGGGCTCGACCCGGCGCATGTGCCCGAGCCGCTGTTCGCCAAGGGCAATTATTTCACCCTTGCCGGGCGCGCGCCCTTCACCCGGCTGATCTATCCGGTGCCGGAACCCGGCGGGCTCGGCGTCCACCTCACGCTCGATCTGGGTGGCCAGGCGAAATTCGGTCCCGATGTGGAATGGATCGACGCGCCGGACTATGACGTGGACCCGGCGCGCGGCGAGCGCTTCTATGCCGCCGTGCGGCGCTACTGGCCCGGCCTTGCCGACGGGGCCTTGCAGGCAGGCTATGCGGGCGTAAGGCCCAAGCTGAAGCTCGCCCCCGGCGCGGAAGAGGATTTCGTGCTTCAGGGACCCGAAAGCCATGGCCTTGCCGGACTCGTCAACCTCTATGGCATCGAAAGCCCCGGCCTGACCTCGAGTCTCGCGCTGGCGCGGGCGGTTACGGCGCTTCTGTCTCAAAACATGTAATCAGCTTCGGATTTTGCTTCCTGCCATCGGCCAATGCGTTTATGAAGGGTATATGTATTGCGCGCGACACGTGTTGTGCGCAAAAACCTGAACTGACTATTGCTCGATCGTGAGTTCCAGCTTGCAGCAGCCGTCGACAGACCGGAAGACAAGACACTTCCGCTATCTTGTTCGCACCATTCGTGTGCGCTCAATGGCCCGGCTGCGCGCCTTTCGAAACGAGGAATCGACCCGTATCCTCGCCTGCGCCGCTCTAGGCGCTGTCGTCGGCGTGCTTGTGATGGCGCTGCGTGAATTTGTCTACAAGCTCCATGAATGGGTATTCCTGCTTCCCCAGGGCACCTATCTGAGCGCCCAGACCCATCTCAACTTCACACTGATGATGCTGGTGCCGCCGCTTGGCGGGCTGCTGTTCGGGCTGCTCGCGCTCTGGGTGCGCCGGATACGGGCCGCCGACATTGTGGACCCGGTGGAGGCCAACGCGCTACATGGCGGGCGCATGTCATTGCGCGAAAGCATCCGCCTGACGGTGGCCACGATCATTTCCAACGGCTCGGGCGCCTCGCTCGGCATGGAAGCGGGCTATACGCAGATGGGCTCGGGCATTTTTTCCTGGGTCGGCGCGAAGATGAGATTGCGCCGCGACGATGAGCGCATGTTCGTGACCGCGGGCGCGGCAGCCGCCATCGCGGCCGCCTTCAACGCGCCGCTGGCGGGCGCTTTTTACGGCTATGAGCTGGTGCATGGCAGCTATACGCCAAAGACGCTGGCCCCGATCGCGGTGGCGGCGCTTGTGGGCGCGCTGGTCTCGCGCGTGTTCGCCGACCCCGACCCTTTGTTCACCATCACCACCAATATCCGCTTCATCCCCTGGTTTTATGTGCTGTTCTGCCTGATCGGCGTGGGCGCGGCGGGCATTGCCGTGCTGACCATGAAAAGCGTGACCTGGATCGAGCGCGGGCTGAAAAGCCTGCCGCTGCCGGAATGGATGCGCCCCGGCGTGGGCGGGCTGCTGCTGAGCC
>JAATFR010000155.1 GCA_015655095.1 Hyphomicrobiales bacterium
CTGACAGGAGGAAGTCATGACATCGCAAGGTTTTTCACCGTCTCTGGATGACCGGGTTCTCAGCCCCCGACGGCTCGAAGCCGTCTCGGGCGGCGGCGGGACCAATGGAGCCGCCTACAGTGCCATCCTTGCAAAAAATACCCTGCTGCGCAACGAGATGAACGCCCGACTTGCCACCGAGCGAGCTGCAGCAGCCGCTGCAGCCCCTACCACCGCTCCCCCGTGGCCAATCGGAGGGATGATGAACTTCAAGATGAACGCCGATGGTACAATTCAAGGCCTTGAAGGTCTCTCTGCAGGCGGCGGAATTGGAGGTATAGGCGGAGTAGGCGCGGGGGCAGGAGGCGCCGGTGGGACAGGCGGCTCATAGAGCCTTCGCAGGACGCCGCATTCACGCTAAACTCCCGGAAAACATATTCCGGGAGGACAGCCATGCACGACATCATCATCCGCGGCGGAACCATTTATGATGGCAGCGGCGGCAAGCCGTTCAAGGGCGATGTCGCTATCGACGGCGGTGTTATCACCGCCGTCGGCACCGTCACCGGCACCGCCCGCGAAGAGATCGATGCGACCGGCCAGATCGTCACACCCGGTTTCGTCGATGTTCACACTCATTATGACGGGCAGGTCACCTGGGACCCCTATCTTCAGCCTTCGACCTTTCACGGCGTCACCACCGCTGTCATGGGCAATTGCGGCGTCGGTTTTGCGCCTTGCAAGCCGGAGCAGCGCTCATGGCTGCTCGGCCTGATGGAAGGGGTGGAGGACATTCCCGGTACCGCGCTCGCCGAGGGCATCAAGTGGAACTGGGAAAGTTTCCCACAATATATGGATGCCGTCGAAGCCTCGCCGCTGGCGCTTGATGTCGGCCTTCAGGTGCCCCACGCCGCCGTCCGCGCCTATGTGATGGGCGAGCGCGCCACGCCGCTGGAGCCCTCGACCGCCGAGGAAACCGCCGAGATGGGCCGTCTGGTCGTCGAGGCCCTTGAAGCGGGAGCCCTTGGCTTTTCCACCTCGCGCACCCTCAAGCACAAGGACGTGAAGGGCGCGCCAACCCCGACGCTGGAAGCGGAAGCCGCCGAGCTGCACGGCATCGCCCGGGCCATGGGTGAAGCGGGCAAGGGCGTACTCCAGCTCATCGCCGACTTCAAACAGACAGACGAAGAGTTCGCGATCCTGCGCGGCATGGTCGAAGTATCGGGTCGCCCCCTCTCAATCACCATCGAACAGGATGACCGCTGGCCGACCATCTGGAGCCGCGTGCTCGACAATATAGCTGCCGCCAACGCCGCCGGCCTGCCAATCAAGGGTCAGGTGCCGCCACGCGCCACGGGGCTTCTTCTGGGTCTGACCTCATCCCTCAACCCGTTCGTCATGCACAAGACCTTCCGTCAGATCGGCCATGCGCCGCTGGAGGAACAGGTCGCCGCCCTGCGCAATCCGGCTTTCCGGGCGCAATTGCTGGCTGAAGAGCCCGACTATCCTCAGGGTGAGATCATCGAGATGATCTGCACCCATTATCACAAGATGTTCGCGCTTGGTGAAACGCCCAACTATGAGCCCGCGCCAGAAGAAAGCGTGAAGGCGCGGGCGGAGCAGGCCGGAAAGAACCCGCGCGAGATTCTTCTCGATCTGATGCTGGAGCAGGATGGCCGCGCGCTGCTCTATTTCCCGCTGATGAACTATAGCTGCGGCAGTCTCGATGATGTCGAGACCATGCTGACCCACCCCAACACCGCCTTCGGGCTCAGCGACGGTGGGGCGCATTGCGGCATTATCTGCGATGCGAGCTTCCCGACCACGATCCTGACCCATTGGGGCCGCGACCGGACAAGGGGCGCGAAACTGCCGCTCGAATGGCTGATCCATGGCCTCACCGGGCGCAATGCGGAACTGATCGGCCTGCTGGACAGAGGCATCCTCGCCCCCGGCATGAAGGCGGACGTCAACGTCATCGACTTCAACGGGTTGCGGCTCTACTCGCCGCAGATCGTCTATGACCTGCCCGCCGGCGGCAAGCGGCTGATCCAGAAGGCGGACGGCTATACCGCCAGCATCGTCTCGGGCGCAGTGGCGTTCCGGAACGGCGCCCCGACCGGCGTGCTGAACGGTCGCCTTGTTCGCGGCGCGCAAAAGCGCCCCGGGCCTGCCCGGGTCGCAGCGGCCGAATAAGCGAAGGCCTGAAACCGAAGTCAGCGCCTGTCAGGCCCTGTCATCGCCGGGAGGGGGGAAGCGCGCCGGTTTGCCATAATTTGGTCACGGCCCCCCCGAAGCTCCGCCTCTGCGTAAAGGCAAGGGCGCTATGTGTGCGACGGCGGGCCTCTTCGTATATAAGACATACAGTTCCAGAATGGTCCAGAATGGTCCATGCGTGATCACAAGAGCATGAGTTTTTTTATGAATAGACCTGCCGAAAAGCCGACACGCTTTGCCATACTCTTTCGGCTCGCCGCCTTTCTGGTGATCGTGCTGCCGCTGGTCATCTTCGCCAATCTGGCGATCTGGTCCGCCTTCAACCAGCCGCACTCCGCTGAATCCTGGACCGGCGAAATCGTCGGCTACGACTACAGCCCCTATCGTTTCGGGCAGAACCCGAACAAGGGCAGCCAGCCCACTACAGGGCAGATCGACGAAGACCTGAAGCTGCTCTCCGAGCACGCCCAGGCGATCAGAACCTATTCCACCATCGACGGGCTCGATATCATCCCCGACGTTGCCGCGAAATATGGCCTGTCCGTTGCGCTGGGCGCCTGGGTCGACCAGCGCAAGGACCGCAACGATCAGGAAATCCAGAACCTCATCAAGCTCGCCTGGAAGAAAAACGTCGTTCGCCTGATCGTCGGCAATGAGGCCATCCTGCGCGGCGACCTCGAGGTTTCCGACATCATCACCTATATCCGTCAGGTCAAGCAGACGGTCTGGAAGCCGGTCAGCACCGCCGAGCCATGGCATGTCTGGCTCAAGCATCCCGAGCTCGTCAAGGAAGTGGACTATATCGCGATCCATCTGCTGCCCTACTGGGAAGGCGTGGATATCAAGCGGTCGATCCCCTACATCCTTGACGAGATGCAGCAGGTCCACGACCGCTATCCCGACAAGCCCATCGTCATCACGGAAGTGGGCTGGCCAAGCGGCGGCAAGGTGTTCCCGCGCCGTCTCGCGCCCAACTCGCCCAAGGACCAGTGGGACGAGGAATCTGTTCCCTCCCTCGTCAATCAGGCAACCTTCCTGCGGGAGTTCATGAACGAGGCCAAGGCCCGTCATCTCACCTATTATGTGATGGAGGCTTTCGACCAGCCGTGGAAGATCGAGAACGAGGGAGCGGCGGGCGCTTTCTGGGGCGTCTATGACGCCAACCGCCAGCCCAAGTTCCCCATGGCGGGCGAAATCATCGAAGCGCCGCACTGGCGCATCTACGCCTCGATCGCGGTCGGCCTTGCCATGATCCCCGCCGTGCTGTTCGTGCTGCGGCGTCATCATGTGAAACCGGCAGGCGTCATCATCTTCATGATCCTGACGCAGATCGCGGCCTCCGCCATCGCCTGGGCAGGCCTTTCCGCCACCGGCCTCTATTTCACGACGACGCAGATCGTGGTCTGGAGTTTCCTGTTCCTGTGTCAGGGCCTGTTGCTGATCGTGCTGCTGGCGGAGGCTATCGAATTCGTCGAGGTCATCTGGACGCGCGAGGGCGACCGCTCGTTCAAACCTTTCGCCCAGGATGTCGAGTACCCCAAAAACAAGGTTTCGATCCACGTCCCGATCCATAATGAGCCACCTGAAATGGTCATCGAGACGCTCAATGCGCTGAGCCGCCTCGACTATCCCAATTTCGAGGTTCTGATCCTCGACAACAACACCAAGGACCCTGCGGTCTGGGAGCCTGTGCGCGACCATTGCCAGAAACTCGGCGCGCACTTCCGTTTCTTCCATCTGGAAAACTGGCCCGGCTTCAAGGCCGGTGCGCTCAACCATGGCCTGACCCAGACGGCTGAAGACGCCGACATCGTCGCCGTCATCGACAGCGACTATCAGGTCATCCCCTCATGGCTGCGCACCATGGCACCTTATTTCGAGAAGCAGGATGTCGCCATCGTGCAGGGCCCGCAGGACTATCGCGACGGCCATGAGAGCCTGTTCAAGAACATGGTCTACTGGGAATATGCGGGCTTCTTCCATATCGGCATGGTGCAGCGGAACAATTTCAACGCCATCATCCAGCACGGCACCATGACCATGGTGCGCAAGACCGCGCTTAAGGGTGCAGATGGCTGGGCCGAATGGTGCATCTGCGAGGATGCGGAACTGGGCCTCAAGCTCTACCGGCAGGGCTATGACTCGGTCTATGTCAGCGACAGCTTCGGCAAGGGCCTCACCCCCGATACGCTGGCGGGCTATATCGGCCAGCGCTTCCGCTGGGCCTATGGCGCGGTCCAGATCGTGAAGCACCACTGGAAGGCGCTGCTGCCATGGAGTTCCAAAGGCGGGCTTACCGCCGCTCAGCGCTATTACTTCATCGCCGGCTGGCTGCCATGGTTCGCCGACGGACTAGCCCTCATCTTTACGGTCACGAGCTTCTTTATTTCCATCTGGGCGCTGATCGATCCCAAATCGGTTTCACTACCGGTCGCGGCCTTCCTCATTCCAACCATCGGCAGCTTCGCCTTCAAGTTCATCCGCTCACTGGCGCTTTATGCCGTGCGCGTGCGGGGCGCCGGATTCTGGAACTCGCTGGGCGCGGGCGTGGCGGCGCTCGCCCTCACCCACACCGTCGCCAAAGCCGTGCTGCAGGGCTTCATCACCAAGGACGAGCCCTTCTTCCGCACACCCAAGCTTGAAGATCAGCCGGGGCTTTCAGCCATCTTTATCCAGGTGCGTGAAGAAACCGTGATGCTTGTCATCATCTGGGGTCTGGCCATTGCCTTCCTGCTCAGCCCCTCTTTTTCCGACACGCAATCCCGGCTCTGGGTCGCGGTGCTGTTCGTCCAGTCGATCCCCTATGCGGCGGCTGTTCTCCTGTCGTTCATCAATGTGTTTCCCTCGTTGTTCCGTAAACGCCCCACCAGCAACAAGGCGGCCATTCCGGCGGAATGATCAATCGGCGGGTAGAATAAAAAAGGCCGGTATCGCTACCGGCCTTTTTCTTTTCCATCCCGGCAGTTACATGCCGCCGCCATCGATATTGATTTTCTGCCCATTGGCGTAAGGATTGGCGTCGGAGACGAGCCAGAGCACGGCGGCCGCAACATCCTCCGGCGACGAGACCCGCCCAAACGGGTAGAGCTTGTCCAGATCATGAATGTCGGCAACGCCCGACCGCGCCGTCGCGAGGCGTCGCCCCATCTCCGTATCCGTGAGACTGGGCGCCACGATATTGGTGCGAATGCCGTGGACGCGCTCCTCCTTGGCGAGCGTCAGTGCCAGCGCCTCCATCGCGGCCTTGCCCATATTGTAGGGCGCACCGTTCGCCGCCATATGCAGCGTCGCCACCGACGAGATCATGATGATGTCGCCCCGCTTTTCCTTGCGCATGTGCGGCACCACAAGACCGGAGAGAAAATGCGGCGCAACCGCGTGGACCCGCAAGACGCGCTCAAGTTCGGCGGGATCAGTATCGGCGATCGCCCGGCCCCGGCTCGCGATGCCCGCATTGTTGATGAGAATGCCGATGGAGCCGAAGTCCTTCAGCACATCGGCAACCAGCGCCTGAACCTCATCGAAATTTTCGACCGACGCCTGATAGGCTTTCGCCTTGCGGCCGAGCTTCTCGATGTCCGCCACGGTTTCAGCCGCCGCATCACCGTCACGGCGATAGTTGATCGCCACATCTGCGCCTGCGCCCGCAAGCGCCAGCGCGACCGACCGACCTATGCCCCGGCTGCCGCCAGTCACAAGCGCGACCCGGCCCTTCAACGAGATTTCCATACATCCTCCTCCCATAAGTGTCTCGAGCGGCTTTGCATTATTCTGCCGCCGTTCTTTGCGTTGTTTTCAGATGCCTTGAATCTAGCAGCTATTTCCCCGGTTTGAAGCACAGGGGTCCGGCCTGGCAAAATGAACGAAGCGGCCCCCTTGAGAGGGCCGCTTCGTTCAAACTCGTCGAATGCCGGTCAAATACGAGGCGTGTCGCGCCTTGGCGCTCAGACCGCCGTTGCGTATTTCTTCATGTCGTCCCGCAGCGTGCCCTTCAGGATCTTGCCATTGGCGTTGCGCGGCAGCGGCTCGGTGCGAATCTCGATCTTGACCGGCACCTTGAAGGCGGCCAGCAGCGTGCCGACATGGGCCTTCAACTGCGCCTCATCGATTTCCTTGCCCGGCGCGACCTGCACAATGGCCCCCACTTCCTCACCCAGCACCCGGTGGGGAATGCCGACGACAGCCGCATCCATCACGCCGTCGAAAGCATAAAGCACGCTCTCGACCTCGACGCAGTAGATGTTCTCGCCGCCCCGGATCAGCATGTCCTTGGCCCGGTCCAGAATAAAGATGAAGCCTTCCTCGTCGATCCGCACAAGGTCGCCTGAGTGGAACCAGCCGTCCTCGGTGATAGCCGCCGCGGTCGCCTCGGGCTTGTTCCAGTAGCATTTCACGATATTGGGACCCTTGATCCAGAGCTCCCCGATTTCGTTGACGCCGACGGGTTCGCCCTTCTCATTGACGGCCTTGACATCGCAGACGGGCACGGCGGGTCCGCAACTGTCGGGACGGTTGACGTAATCCTCAGCGGAATTCGTCGTCGTGATCGAGGATGTTTCGGTCAGCCCATAACCATTCGAAGGCGCCGATTTCGGGAACAGTTGCTTGATGCGGGTCACAAGCTCCGGCGCGGAGGGCGCGCCGCCATAGCCGACGCCATCGACGCTCGACGTATCATATTTGTCGAAGTCCGGGCTTTCGATCACCTGCCAGACCATGGCGGGCACGCCGCCGAAGGTATTGACCTTTTCCTGCTCGATCAGTTGCAGCGCGCGTTCGGGATTCCAGCGATGCATCATCACTACGCGCGCGCCGGTGGCATAGTTTGCGACCAGAATGGAGTGACAACCGGTGGCATGGAACAGGGGCACGGAGAGCAGCATCACACGCTGCGGGCCGGCCGGATCAGGTGGCTGGGGAATTTCGCCCCGGCGCATCATCGCGCGGGCGGGAGCGAACATCGCGTTGATGAGGTTGGTGCACATGTTGCGGTGCGTGCCGAGCGCGCCCTTGGGCCTGCCCGTGGTGCCCGAGGTGTAGAAAATCGTGGCGTCGTCGTCGGGATCGATGGCGACGTCCGGGAAGGAATCGCCCGGCAGGCTGGCATATCCGTCCGGCGAACCGATCAGTTCCTCGAAAGCGTCCGCGCCACCACGCAGGTTTGCGGGCGTGCGCACCGCAACCACCCCTGCGAGCTTCAGATTGGGCAGGCTCGGCGCAATGCGGTCCAGCCTCTCGCTGTCGACAACAGCGACTTTCGAGCCTGAGTCCGAGATGCCATATTCAAGTTCATCCGCCGTGCCCCAGGCGTTAAGCGGCACGATGACCGCGCCAAGCGCAACCGTCGCCCAGAAGACGATGGACCATTCCGGAAAATTGCGCATGGCAAGGGTGACATGGTCGCCCTTCTTCACACCATATCTGTCCGCAAGCACCCGCGCGAAGGCCGTGACCGCGCGATAATGGTTCTCGAAAGTCAGCCGCTCGCCTTCATAGACGATGAAATCGCGCGCCCCGAAGGCCCGGCCCGCATCGAGGATCGCGCGCAGGCTGGGCGGCGTGCTCTTGTAGACGCGGGTGGGAACGCCCCGGACATCCACGGTTTCCATCTCGAATGGCGTTCCAGGAGAGGTCAGAAAAGCGACCGCGTCCTTCATGCTCAGCACCGGCCAATTATTTGGGAGGCCGGGGTTTCTGGCTGCATCCGTCATCTTCATCTCCCTTGCCGGAGCGTTGGCGCCGACGCTTTCCGCGCCGTCGCTTGTCGCGCGGCTTTGATTGGAATTGTTGGGAAGTTTGATAGCGGGTTTATGTTCGTTTTTGAAGCACGAACGCAATTTTCCCGAGGAATACGCAGGGGAATGGCCTTATGCCGGGCCCATCACCTCCAGTTTAGGCTCATGGGCGGCGGGCAGATTGTCGTAGAGATCGGCGATCAGGTCGCCGCGGATGCCCTTGTGAGCCGGATCGTCCCACAGGTTTTCCCATTGATGGGGATCGTTGCCGACATGATAAAGCTCACCCTCCGTGCCGTCATAGGCAATGGAGCTGTGCGCCTCGAAAATGGCGCTGAGCGGCGTGTCCCTGAAGGCCTCCTGCATTTTTTCCATGCCGTTGGGCTCGCCGATGGTGGAGGGCTCATAGCGGGTCAGAAGCCAGCCGTCGCGGTAGATCGAGCGCATGTGCATGCCGTAGCCGGGAAACTGGCTGTCCCATTCGCAGATCATCCGCTCGCGGGTTTCGCTGCGCGATATGGGAAACGCCTTGCCCTGCATCCACGGCGCGGGTTCGATGCCCGCGATCCGGCAGAATGTCGGCGCGAGATCGACCTGACCGACCGGCGCATCGATTTCCGCGGGCGTCATGCCGGCGGAGGGGGCGGGCCGCCAGATCATGGGCAGGCGCATCAGCGCGTCCACATGGAACGGCCCCTTGTAGATCATGTCGAAGTCGCCCTGCATCTCGCCATGGTCCGTGGTGAAGATGACATCCGTATCCGCGTCCCAGCCCCGCGCCCCGATCCGCGCCATGACGCGCCCGACCGCCTCGTCGATCAGTTCGTTCATGACGTGAACCTTGGCGTTGATCTCCCTGATATTGTCGTGGCTGAGGTTCTTTGGCCGGTAGTTGGCGGGGGCCCCTTCCTGATTGACCCAGGCGCCCTCATGGCAAGCCAGCCAGTGGGCGGGCTTGCGGGCCAGGATTTCCACAATTTTCTCCTCCGAGCCGGGATGGCCGTCGGGCAAGGGCTGGTCGCGCCAGTCATGGCGGCCGACTTCCGAGGCGGGCGGATCCCAGGGATGATGGGGATCGGGAAAGCTCATCCAGACGAACCAGTCGTCTTCAGCGTCGAGCCCGTCCAGAAATTCGATGGTCCGGTCCGCCACCCAGTCGGTGTGATACATGCCGCGCGGGATGGGATTGTTCTTGGCCTCGGGCGCGCCGGTGTCGCCGCCGCCGCTCGCATCCAGAATGGTCGCGAAATCATTGAAATGGTCGGGATGAGTTTGCTTCAGCCAGCGCCCGTAATGCCCAACCGGACGGCCGAAGAAATTCGCGGTATGGGTAGCGTGAATGGCCCTGTCGAAGCCGCGCCAGGGGCCGAAATCGCCGGTCGCCTGCCGGATATTCTCCTTGAAGCGGCCCTGAAAATCCATGTTCGGCTCGAAATGCGCCTTGCCGAGCAATGCGGTCTTGTAACCCGCCTTGTCCTTCAGATATTGCGCGACCGAGGGCGCATCTTCCGGCAGGGGCACGCCATTGGCATAGACGCCATGGGTGCGGACATATTGCCCAGTCAGCATGGTCGAGCGCGCGGGCATGCATACCGTGTTCTGGTTATAGGCCCGTTTGTAATTGATCCCGGCGCGCCCAAGCCCGTCGATCACCGGTGTCCGGGCGAATTTGTTGCCGTTTATCCCCAGCCCGTCAAACCTTTGCTGGTCCGTGGTGATGAAAAGGATTTTCCGTCCCATGTCTTGCTCCCGGAAGCCCCTGCCTGCAGTCTTTTAATGCAGAACATTAGTAAGGAGGAAGCGAGACAGGCAAGAAAATTCGTAAATAAAATTTATCAGCCAAGCAGGCCGTCATCTCCGGGAAAGCCGCTTGCTGCAATGGTTGCAAGCGCCAGCCGCAGCTTCTCCGGCGTACTCGCATCAAAGGCGTGAAAGGCAAGGAGCGGCAACCGCATCCCTTCGATGTCGACATAACGCGGCTCGGGCAGCCTTGGCGCCTCATCGCGGGCGACCAGATCGACGACAAGATCGATCGGCCCCTCCTCCATGTACGGGACGCGCGCAAGCCCGAGGCCACGCACCTCCAGCAAGCCGGCAATCACATCGGGCGGCCGGGCCACAAGCCGCCCCTCGCGCGCCGTCAGATAAACCTGATCATCGGCAATCAGCCGGGCGTTGCCGGTCAGGCGCAGCAAGCGTAACGCCAGATCGGATTTACCCCTGCCGGACACGCCGCGCAGCAGCAACCCGCGCCCGTCGAGGAAAACCGCTGTCGCATGAAGACGAACCGTCATCGGCCTTTGGGCTCCGCGTCCGCTGCGGGTAGATCGAGGATGAACCGGGCCCCCGCGCCCTCCTGCCCGTCTGGATCGCGGTTCTCTGCCCGTATCCCGCCCTTGTGGGCCTCGACGATCTGCCTGGAGATGGAAAGGCCAAGGCCTGAATGCTTGCCGAAGGAATCGGGCCTGTCGGTCAGGAACCGGTCGAAAATCCGCTCCAGATTGTCCGTCGGGATGCCCGGCCCCTCATCCTCGACGAGAATGCGCACCAGATCGCCGACCCGGCGCAGGGTGACAGTCACCTTCCCGCCCGGCGGGCTGAAGGAAAGCGCATTGTCAATCAGATTGCGCACGACCTGGCCCAACCGGCTGTCGAACCCCTTGACCAGGAAGCCCCTCAACCCCTTCGGCCCCTCCTCGACGTGCAGCTGGACGCTCATCCCCTCCTCGCTCCCCGTCTCGTTGAAGAGATCAACCACGGTTTCGAGCAGCGTCACCACCTGCACGTCGGCCATGTCCCGGCGGGACAGTTCGGCATCGAGCCGCGACGCGTCGGAAATGTCGCTGATCAGCCGGTCGATACGGCGAATATCGTCATGCACGATCTGCATCAGCCGCGCACGCGCATCGGGATCCCGGGCCAGATCCAGCGTTTCGATGGCGCTGCGCAGCGAGGTGAGCGGGTTTTTCAGTTCATGCGCCACATCGGCGGCAAAGCTTTCGATGGCGTCGATCCGCAGATAGAGCGAATTGGTCATCTCCCGCAACACGCCGGAAAGATTGCCGATTTCGTCACGTCGCGAGGTGAAATCGGGGATCTGGGCGCGGGCGATCTTGCCGCGCCGCACGATCTCGGCGGATTCCGCCAGCCTGCGCACCGGCTCCGCGATGGTGCCCGCCAGCACCACCGAAAGCAAAATGGAAACCCCGAGCGCCACCAGCGCCACCTGCAGAATCGCGAACCGCTCGGCGCGGACGATCTTGTCGATATCGCCGCCCTGCGTGGAAAGCATCAGCGCGCCCAGCACCGCCCGATAGCGCTGGATCGGCACAGCAACGCTGACGATCAGCTCACCCCGGTCGTTGATTCGCTCCATGCTGGAGGGCACCCCCTTGAGGGCGCGCGAGACCTCCTCGTAAATGGTCCCGTCCTGGCTTCCCGCCTCGCGATAGCGCGGCAGGTCACGGCCCGGCAGCAAAGACCTCGCCCATTCTTCAAGACGGGCAAATGGCCCCTGCCGGTCCTGCCAGTCGGGCGGCGGCAGTTCGAACGCGACGATCTGGCCGGTATCGGTAAGGTTGCGGCTGTCGAGCAACAGCACCGCATCATCATCATAAAGCCGCGCGCGCGTCTGGGTCGGCACCACGAGGCGGCGCAGA
>JAATFR010000065.1 GCA_015655095.1 Hyphomicrobiales bacterium
AAAGGCCGAGGCATTCGGCCACCACGCCCTGACCCGCAAAGGCCGCATCGCCATGCAGCAGCAGCGGGATCACAGAGCTGCGGTCATAGTCGTTCTGGTCCTGCTTGGCGCGGGCCTTGCCCAGCACCACGGGATCGACGATTTCCAGATGCGAGGGGTTCGCTGTCAGCGAAAGGTGTACCTTGTTGCCATCGAACTCGCGATCCGAGGAGGCGCCCAGATGATATTTGACGTCGCCCGAGCCCTCCACGTCCTCAGGGGTGGACGAGCCGCCCTTGAATTCGTTGAAGATGGCGCGATAGGGCTTGGACAGGAAATTGGCGAGCACGTTGAGGCGACCGCGATGGGGCATGCCCAGCACGATTTCCTTCACGCCGAGCGCGCCACCGCGCTTGATGATCTGCTCCATCGCCGGGATCATGGCTTCCGCGCCATCAAGGCCGAAGCGCTTGGTGCCGACATATTTGGTGCCGCAGAACTTCTCGAAGCCTTCGGCCTGAATGAGCTTGTCGAGGATCGCGAGCTTGCCGAGATCGGAGAAGCTCACTTCCTTGTCAGGTCCCTCGATCCGCTGCTGGATCCAGGCCTTTTCCTCAGGGTCGCCGATGTGCATGAACTCTACGGCGAGCGTGCCGCAATAGGTGCGGCGCAGGATGTCGAGCATCTGGCGCACGGTCGCGGTTTCAAGGCCGAGCACATTGTCGATGAAGATCGGGCGGTCGAGGTCAGCCTCGCCGAAGCCATAGCTTTCCGGCTGCAATTCCGGGTGGTGCGACTTCTCGCGCAGGTGCAGCGGGTCGATGTCGGCATCGAGATGGCCGCGAATCCGGTAGGCCCGGATCATCATCAGCGCGCGCACGGAATCGAGCGTCGCGGTCCTGATCTCGTCCTGGCTTGCGCCGCTGCCGGCACGTCCGGTGATTTTCTGCTGGAGCTTGCTCTGGTCGACGGTGTCGCCGAGCGCGCTCACATAGTCGCTGTCGGTTGTGCCCGCCCAGTTGCTGCGTTGCCAGGAAGCGCCTTTGGCCTCGCGCAGCACATCAGCCGGGGCATCGCCCAGCTCCTGGAAGAAGGTCCGCCATTCGGCGCTTACCTGATCCGGGCTGTTCTGATATTTCGCATAAAGCTGTTCCACATAGGCTGCATTGGTGCCGTAGAGGAAGGAAGTCTGCTCAAAACGCTCAAGGGCGTCGTCTTTGCTCATCTGGACCGGTGCGGGTATCCGCATCCCTTCAGTTGCTTCGATTGCATGATCGCATCAGGGAAGCGATGCAACCGGTGACGTTGTACTGGTGCCATGTATGGCGGCGCAGGGGGCGTTCAAGGCTGTTGACGGCTTGCAGCGGGATCGTGTGACCCTTCGTTCACTGTTTGATGACTTTACGGGGCCTCAAGGCCCCGTAAAGCATGTTTATTTCAGCCGCGCAGGACTTCGACCAGCGTCGTGCCAAGGGCCGAGGGCGAGGGCGAGACGCGGATACCCGCGGCGGTCATGGCTTCGATCTTGGCTTCAGCCGTGCCGCGGCCGCCTGAAACGATGGCGCCCGCATGGCCCATGCGACGGCCGGGGGGGGCGGTCACACCGGCAATGAAACCGACCATCGGCTTCTTGATCTTCGACTGGATCAGGAAGTCGGCGGCTTCCTCTTCCGCGGTGCCGCCGATTTCGCCGATCATGATGATCGACTTGGTGTCGGGGTCGGCGAGGAAGAGTTCTAGCGCGTCGATGAAGTTGGTGCCATTGACCGGATCGCCCCCGATGCCGATGCAGGTCGTCTGGCCAAGGCCGACGGCCGTGGTCTGGTGAACCGCTTCATAGGTCAGCGTGCCGGAGCGTGAAACGATGCCGACTGAGCCCGGCATATGGATATGGCCCGGCATGATGCCGATTTTGCACTGGCCGGGCGTGATCACACCGGGGCAGTTCGGCCCGATGAGCCTGGTTTTAGAGCCGGAAAGCGCGCGCTTGACCCGCACCATGTCGAGCACTGGAATGCCCTCGGTGATGCATACGGCGAGCTCGACACCCGCGTCGATGGCTTCAAGGATCGCGTCGGCGGCGAACGGCGGCGGCACGTAGATGGCTGAAGCTGTGGCGCCTGTGCGCTCCACGGCTTCAGCGACGGTGTCGAACACGGGCAGGTCGAGATGCGTCGAGCCGCCCTTGCCCGGGGCTACGCCGCCGACCATCTTGGTGCCGTAAGCGATCGCGGCCTCTGAGTGGAACGTGCCCTGCTTGCCGGTGAAGCCCTGGCAGATGACTTTGGTGTTTCTATCGACGAGTACGGCCATTATGCGGCTTCCTTCACGGCTTTGACGATCTTCTCGGCTGCATCAGCGAGATTGTCCGCGGAGATGATGGGCAGGCCGCTCTCGGCCATGATCTTTTTGCCAAGTTCGACGTTGGTGCCTTCGAGGCGCACGACGAGCGGCACCTTGAGGCTGACTTCGCGCGCTGCCGCGATCACGCCCTCGGCGATGATGTCGCAACGCATGATGCCGCCGAAGATGTTGACGAGAATGCCTTCGACATTAGGGTCCGACAGGATGATCTTGAAGGCTGCCGTAACCTTCTCCTTGGTCGCGCCGCCGCCGACGTCGAGGAAGTTGGCGGGCTCGGATCCATAGAGCTTGATGATGTCCATGGTGGCCATGGCAAGGCCCGCGCCGTTCACCATGCAGCCGATCTTGCCGTCGAGCTTGACGTAGTTGAGATCGTAGCTGGAGGCCTCAACTTCGGCCGGGTCTTCTTCCGTCAGGTCGCGGAGTTCCACGATGTCCTTGTGGCGGAAGAGCGCGTTGTCATCAAAGCCGATCTTGGCGTCGAGGCAGATGAGGTTGCCCTCGCCGGTGACGACCAGCGGGTTGATTTCAAGCTGCGACATGTCCTCGGTCACGAAAGCCTTGTAAAGCTTTTCAACCAGCGCGACGCCCTGCTTGACCTGGTCTCCCTGAAGACCCAGCGCATAGGCGACCTTGCGGCCATGGAAGGAGCTGACGCCCGAGGCGGGGTCAATCGAGAAGGTCAGGATCTTTTCCGGCGTGTCATGGGCGACCGCCTCGATGTCCATGCCGCCTTCGGTCGAGACGATGAAGGCGATACGCGAGGTCGCGCGGTCCACCAGCACCGAGAGGTAAAGCTCGCGGGCGATGTTGGAGCCTTCTTCGATATAGAGGCGGTTGACCTGCTTGCCGTGCGGGCCGGTCTGGTGGGTCACGAGGATCGAACCCAGCAGACGGGTCGCCTCCGAGCGGACATCATCAATCGTTTTCACGACCTTGACGCCGCCGGCCTTGCCGCGACCGCCAGCGTGAATCTGGGCCTTGACGACATAGACCGGGCCACCGAGCTTTTCAGCCGCCGCGACGGCTTCATCGGGTGTGAACGCGGGGATGCCTTTGGGGACAGCGACACCATATTTGGCGAGCACTGCCTTTGCTTGGTATTCATGGATATTCATGGGCACATTCCTGAGGCACTGGGCGGGCCTGGGGCTCTAGGGGCCTGGCTCTTTTGGCGGGCGATGGTGAGGCCGCGTTAAGACGTGCAAAAATAAACGCGGGCTCCATGGTGGATGCAGCACGAAGATAAGCGATGGGAATGGTTATAGCACCCGGGATACGGCGCGCAATCTTTTCCGCAAAAGAATGAATACGGGTTCATTCGGCTAAGCTATTTAGACAATTGTCATTTTTATTCATGCGCCTGGGCAAAGCAGATCCTTCGTCTCAATCTCTTTCGTCCCCTGCGGCAGGTGGATCAGCAGCCCGTCGTCACCGATCATGGTCTTGACCGGTCCGGCGATGCTCTTGACCTCGCGCATGAACATGCGCCGCGCCAGCGCATTGGGGAGCGGCGGCACGATATGGTTGTAAACGAGGAGAGAAACCCCGGCTTTCCGGGCGATTTCGGCGGCCTCGCCGGGGCTGGTGTGATAATCGAGCGTGTCCGTCAGCATGTCGGACCGGCGCTGGTCGCCGGTAATCGCGAGCGCCCGGGCGATCATCTCGACCATGCTGCGGTTCAGCGCCTCGTGGATGAGCACATCGGCTCCCGTGGCGGCGAAGACCATGTTGGGAATGGGTGTGGTGTCCCCGCTGACAACGGCGACCCTTCCGCCATATTCGGCCCGGAAGCCGAAAGCAGGTTCGATCGAATGGTGGTCGATCAGAAAGGCGCTGATCTTGAGCCCGTCCCGGTCATAGACCTGGACGAACTGGCCAAGGGCGGGGGTGGGGATCAGTTCGGGGATCATCCGAGCGGCGTCAGGCGGCATGTGACAGGCGTCATGGTGCGTTTCGCGAAAGCCCGCATCGAGGGTGTAGGCAGTGGCGAAACCGTTGGCCACCTCCATCGTGCCCTCGGGACCCTTGACGTCGAGTGGCTGCCTGCGGCCCGCGATCCAGCTTTGCACCGCAAGCTCGCCCAGATCGCCGATATGGTCGGAATGATGGTGGGTCAGAAGAATTGCAATCCTCCTGAAAAAAAAGGCCGCCATCCCTGATGGTCTGGAACAGGGAGGAGGCGGAAGCTGCGGAAACAAAAATGGCCGCCCGACGGATCGGACGGCCATATGATTGTCAGGCTATGCAGGAATTCAGGCGAGAGAGGGTTCGATCGCCTTGCAGGCCTCGATCAGCACCTGCACGGAGGCAACCGACTTGGTGAACATCGCCTGTTCGGCGGCATCGAGCTGGATTTCGACCACGCGCTCCACGCCCCCGGCGCCGATCACCACCGGCACGCCGACATAGGTGTCGCTCTGGCCATACTGGCCCGACAGGTAGGCGGCGCAAGGCAGAACCCGCTTCTGGTCCTTGAGGTAGGCTTCCGCCATGGCGATGCCGGAGGCGGCGGGCGCATAGAAGGCTGAGCCGGTCTTGAGCAGCGCCACGATCTCGCCGCCGCCCTTGCGGGTGCGGTCGACGATGGCGTCGAGCTTTTCCTGCGTCGTCCAGCCCATCTTGATCAGGTCGGGGAGCGGAATGCCCGCTACCGTCGAATAACGGACGGACGGCACCATGTCGTCGCCATGGCCGCCGAGCACGAAGGCGGTCACGTCCTCGACCGAGACGCCGAATTCTTCAGACAGGAAATAGCGGAAGCGCGCGCTGTCGAGCACGCCCGCCATGCCGACGACCTTGTTCTTCGGCAGGCCGGAGAACTTCTGGAGCGCCCAGACCATGGCGTCGAGGGGGTTGGTGATGCAGATCACGAAGGCGTCCGGGGCGTGTTCCTTGATGCCCGCGCCGACCTGCGCCATGACCTTGAGATTGATGCCGATCAGATCGTCACGGCTCATGCCGGGCTTGCGGGGCACGCCCGCCGTCACGATGATGACGTCGGCGCCGGCGATGCCCGAATAATCGTTCGCGCCTGAGAGCTTCGCATTGAAGCCTTCAACCGGGGCGGCTTCCGCCAGATCGAGGGCCTTGCCCTGGGGCAGACCTTCAGAGATGTCGAAAATGACAATGTCGCCGAGTTCCTTAAGACCGGCCAGCAGGGCGAGCGTGCCGCCGATCTGTCCGCCGCCGATAAGTGCGATTTTCTTGCGCGCCATGGAATTCCTCCGGATGCGAGGGGCGGACTGGGGAGCGTCCGCGAAAAGTTCGCAAGGTCAGTAGCGCGAATCCGGCTTCGCCGCAATGCGGCGTCAGGCCGTTTCCCTCTGCTGGGCGCGCATTCCAGGGGGGGCGAGTTCAGGAGCAGGGTCGCTGGCGTGGATGCCCGCGCGCAGACCCGCGATCAGGATTTCATAGACGCCCTGCAACTCGCGTTCGAGCCGGTCGAGGGGCAGGCGCGTGAAGAGCTGGGGATAGCTGAATTTCATGGTGGCCGACTGAATCATCTCGGCGACAAATTCTGTGTCCGCCACGCGAAACTCGCCCGAGGCATTGCCCATTTCAAGGATGAGTCTCAGCACCTTGCGCTCGTTACAGAGGCCTTCTTGGTAAAATCCCGGGCGTTCAGTCGCAACGATATGAGCCATTTCGACCAGCTTGAGCGAATTCTCCAGCCGCTGGAAAGTGGTCCGCAAATCTTCGAACAGAAAATCATGAAAACGCTGTGCGGCGGTGCGGCCGGGCCGGGCCGCGACCTTGGTCAGCTCCTCGGCTGTCTCGGCAGAGGACTGGCGGCAGATCGCCTCTGCTATATCCAGCTTGCCGCTGAAATAACGGTAAAGGTTGCCCGGCGACATGTCGCAGTCCTGCGCCAGTTCGGCCATGGTGGTTTTGGTATAGCCATAATGCGCGATGCGCGACTTGGCGGCGGCGATGATTTTATGGCGCGTTTTGTCAGGCTCGGTCATAAGAGCAGTATAGACTTCCTGGATGAATATTCAACGAATCGTTCATTCGTCATTTTTGGAACGTTTCCACAGGAGAGTGAGCCATGGGCGAGGCTGAGACGCAAGGGCATGGCGGCGAATTCCGGCGCTGGGGCGTGCTGGGCGCTGGCGCCTGGGGCACGGCGCTGGCGCAGGTGCTGGTCCGCGCCGGCCGCAATGTCACGCTCTGGGCCTATGAGGCGGACCTTGTCGAGGCCATCAACACGCGCCATGAGAATGATCTCTACCTGCCCGGCGTGGCGCTGGAACCGGGACTGAGAGCGACCAGTGATCTGGCGGCCATGGCTGACGCGGATGCCCTCTTGCTGGTCACGCCAGCCCAGCATCTGCGCCGGATGGCGGGCGGGCTGAGGCCGTTTTTACGGGGCGGAACTCCTGCAATCATCTGCTCCAAGGGTATCGAGCAGGGCACAGGCCGGCTCATGGCGGAGATGCTGGCTGAGGCGCTGCCGCAGGCGGTGCCTGCCGTCCTTTCAGGGCCGAGCTTTGCGCGGGAGGTGGCGGAAGGGCTGCCGACCGCGGTGACTTTGGCCTGCGCCGACAAGGAGATGGCCGGGAAGCTGGCCCGTTCCATCGGTCTCCCTACCTTCCGGCCCTACATTTCGAGCGATCTGATCGGCGTTGAGATCGGCGGGGCGGTCAAGAACGTGCTGGCGATCGCCTGCGGCATCGTCGATGGCAAGCGGTTCGGGGCGAGCGCGCGGGCGGCGCTGACCACGCGGGGCTTTGCCGAACTGACGCGCCTTGCCCTTGCGCTCGGCGGACGGGCGGAAACGCTGGCGGGCTTGTCGGGGCTTGGCGATCTGGTGCTGACCTGCAATTCGCCGCAGTCGCGCAACATGTCGCTCGGCATGGCGCTGGGCAAGGGCCAGGTGCTGGCGCAGGTGCTGGGCGAGCGCATTTCGGTTGCGGAAGGGGTCTTCACCGCCACGGCGGTCCGCGATCTGGCCCGGACGAAGGGGATCGATATGCCCATCGTCGAAGCGGTCGCGGCCATCGTCACCGGCGAGGCAAGCGTCGATCAGTCCATAGACGCGCTGCTGGCCCGGCCCTTCACCAGCGAAAGCTAGTCCGGGAAGGCTAGTTCTCCACCGGAGCTTCCTCGCCAACCGGCGCCACGGTTACGCCAACGGACAGGGTGTGGGCGCTGGTGCCCCGAATGATGCCGCGCACCGGAGCGACGTCGCCATAATCCCGGCCGAGGGCAAGTACGATGTGGGATGGCCCCGCCAGACAGTCATTGGTCGGATCAAGTCCGATCCAGCCATTGACAGGGCACCAGACATCCGCCCACGCATGGGAGGCGTCGGCCCCGATCAGGCGGGCCTGTCCGGGCGGGGGCTGGGTCAGCAGATAGCCGCTGACATAGCGGGCTGAAAACCCGAGCGCCCTGAGCGCGCCGACCAGTATATGGGCAAAATCCTGACAGACGCCGTGCCGTCCCCTGAAAGCCTCGATCAGCGGGGTGGAAACATCCGTACTCGCCGCCTCATAGGCGAAATCGCTGTGGATGCGGTGCATCAGCTCTGTCGCGGCCTCGGCAAAGGAGCGGCCGGGGGTAAAGCTTTCTCGGCCATAATCCCCGATTTCGCGATGGAGCGGGATCATGGGAGAGGGGAAGGTGAACTCGGCCTCCGGCACGAAAGGCGCATCGGCGCGGTAGCGCAGCATGTCGTGAACGGTTTCATGGGCGGGGCTCGCCGCTGCATCGACCGGGCGGTCGCCCAGCAGTTCGATCCTTGAGCGGGCAGTTACTGTGAGTGTTTCGTGGGGGCTGTAAAAAGCAAAGAAGGTCTGCTCATTGCCGAACACATCCGTGCTTGTCGAAAGGTGTGCGGGCTCGGGTTCGATGGTCAGCACATGGGACAGCACATTCTGGCGTTCCAGCGTCCGTGGCCGCAGATGGGCCAGATGCTGGCCGATCTCGACCATGCGCCGGTAGCCGTAAAAAGTCTCGTGGGTGACATCCAGTTCGTTCATAGCCTTATGAGAGGTAAGCGCTCTCGCCTCCCTGCGTGTGGGTGAGGTAGCGCAGGCCAATCTCGTCGGAGAGCATACGGGTCGCGCTTGCGCAATTGCCGGTGAGTTCAAGCAGGTTCGACCAGCCGCCGAGCAGATCTCGGCTGCACAGCGAACCGAGGCTTGGCGTCGGCTCATAGGGAGGGATGCTGGCGAGCATGTCCGCCCCGGTGCCAGCGGCGCTGTCAGGCAGCTTTTCGACCTGCCGGTGGATGACCTTCAGCACCCGGTAGATCGAGCGTGGATTGTTGGGATCGAGCACCACGAGGTCGATGAGTGGCGGCACCTGCAAACGGCGCTGATGGTAGGCGCGATAAGTGATGGTGCTGTCGAACAGGGTCAGAAGGAAATCGAGCGCCTCGTCGCAAGGCTGGCTGTCGGTACCGAACACGGCCTCCAGAGCGCCTGAGAAAAAGGAAAGCCGCTCGATCTGGCGGCCGATGGTGAGCATCCGCCAGCCATCATCGCGGACCATGCGGTCTGCCTGCGCGCCGGTCAGCCCGGCCAGTTCCATGCCCAGCCTGTCGAGTGAGGCCAGCGCCTCGGTGGGGGTGAACAGGGGCGTTCCCTTGCGCCTTGTGTGGCGGGGCAGGAAACCGTCGCGGGTTTGCAGAACCAGCCGCCAGTGCTCGGAGGAGAGCCGGTCGCGGACATGGTCGGCGGTGCGCACCAGCGAGGTCAGGCAGAAGCGCACGCTCATGGCGGCATTGGTGTCGGTCAACGACGCCAGCAGCGAGCGCAGGAAAATATCCCGCGCCTCGCCGGGGGATGGGGTGCCGTAGGGCACGAGGCCCGAGGTCAGGCAGAGCCGGTGGAGGCTCGCCAGCGCCGAGGGGGGGGGCGTATCCGCGCTGGTCATGGCCTGTATGGCGGCGCGCGCCAGACGCATGCCGTTTTCGGCGCGTTCGGAATAGCGCCCCATCCAGAACAGGTTCTCCGCCGAGCGGCTGGAAATGAGGCGGCGGCCCCGGCCGATATCCTCGGGCTGGATGCGGCCGGGAAGCATGGTGAAGGTGTCGACCGGACCCTGCGTGCGCACCCAGGTATCAAGGCTCGAGCCGCCCCTTTGCATTGAGACGCTGCTCTGGCCCGCGGCCGCAATGCGCGTCAACCCGCCCGGCAGCACTTCCCATTCGCCCTCTCTGGTCGAGATGGCAAAGACGCGGACCATGGTGCCGCGCGGCACGATCCGGCCCTTGTGGTCCCAGGTGGGCGATTGCGACAGCGGCAGGAAGGTCTGGAGCGTATAGGCGTCAGGGTCCCTGGCGATGCGCTCTCGCCAGCTCGCGCGCTGTTCCTCGCTCAACCCGGCTCCGATCACAGGCTCGAAGGAGGGGCGCTCGGCGCTGCCCGGATAGGTCGCCTTGATGACCTGCTTGCCGAGATCTGGCAGCACGGCGTCCAGCGCCGCGCGCTCGCCGCACCACCATGAGGGGAGCGAAGGGAGCGACAGTTCCTTGCCGGTCAGCTTTCGGGCGATGCCGGGCAGGAAACCGTGGATGGCGGTCGATTCGAGGAAACTGGAGCCAAGCGCATTGGCGACCAGCACATTGCCCGCTCGCATCGCCTGCACCAGTCCCGGCACCCCCAATGAGGAACCTGAGCGCAGTTCCAGCGGATCGCAGAAATCATCGTCGAGCCGGCGCAGCACGGCATGGACGGGTTCGAGGCCGTACATGGTGTTCAGGAACAGCCGGTCCTCGCGCACCGAGAGGTCGCTGCCCTCGACCAGCGGAATGCCGAGGTAATGCGCCAGATAGACATGTTCGAAATAGGATTCATTGTAGGGGCCGGGCGTCAGCAGCACGATCCGGGTCGGCTCGTCCGGGTCGGGGTTCGGCGCATCTTCCTTCAGCCGGTCGAGCAGATGGCGATAGGCCGAGGCGATGCGCTGGACGTTGAGGTTCCGGAAGGCGGTCGGGAAAAGCTGCGAGACGATCAGCCGGTTTTCCAGCAGATAGCCGAGGCCCGAAGGGGCCTGGGTCCGCTGCGAGACGACCCACCATTCGCCCTGTTCGTCGCGGGCGAGGTCGAAGGCGGCAATGTGGAGATGGGTGCCGCCGGGGGGCGTCGCTCCGATCAGCGGGCGCAGATAGCCGGGGTGCCCCTGCACCAGCGCGGGCGGCAGGAAGCCTTCCTTCAGCAGAGTCTGTTCACCATAAATGTCGCCCATGATCTGTTCGAGCAAGGCGGCGCGCTCGGCCACCCCGGCGGCGATCCGGGCCCAGTCCTCTTCCTCGATGATGAAGGGCAGCAGGTCCAGCGGCCAGGGCCGGGCATGGCCGCCAGTTTCCGCATAGATGTTGTAGGTGATGCCGTTTTCGCGCACCTGGGCGGCGATGTCGGCGGCGCGGTGGTCAAATTCGCCCGGTTTGGCAAGGCCCGACTGCTCGAAGAAGCGCGCCCATTGCGGCCTCAGCCCGTCCGCCTGGCGCAACTCGTCATAGTGACCGGCCGTCACGGGATCGGCGACACGCAGAATCTGGCTCACATCGGGGGATTTCCCCGTCGTCGATGTGGTTTTGTCTGTCGGCATCAGGGAATGGGCCATTGTCGCCAGTTCGTGAACGGGATTCGGTCACCAGTCTAGAGCATGATCCCCAAATATGAGCGCTGGTTTTAAGATCAGACAGGGTTTCATGAACATAACGGGGCGGATTCCGGGATTCCCGGACCTTTGTTCAGCCATTCTCGCGCCGAAGATCAAGGGTGAACGGGTATTCGAGGCTCCTTTGCGGCTGGGCGGGGATAAGCTGGCCCGGCGTATGTCCGAACCGAAAGAAACGGGCGAGACGGCGACTTTCGGCTTCATAGCTGTTGACCGGGAAGGTTTCGTAGCTGCGGCCACCGGGATGGCTGACATGATACTGGCAGCCGCCGAGTGAGCGCTCCATCCAGCTATCGACCACATCGAAGGTCAAAGGCACATGGGTGCCGATGGTCGGGTGCAGGGCGGAGGGCGGCGACCATGCCTTGTAGCGCAGGCCGGCGACATATTCGCCAACCCGGCCCGTGGGCTGGAGCGGCAGGGCGATGCCGTTGACGGTGATGATATGGCGGCTGCCGTTCAGCCCTGTCGCCTTGACCTCGATGCGCTCGACCGAGGCGTCGACGAAACGGACGGTGCCCGCGGCCGAGCCTTCCTCGCCCATGACATGCCAGGGCTCCAGCGCGCCGCGCACAGTCATATGGATGCCGGCAACATCTATTTCGCCATAATGCGGGAAACGGAACTCGAAATGGGGGGCGAACCAGGCCGGATCGAAAGCATAGCCCGCCAGATTGAGCTCCTCGATGACATCGTCAAAATCCATTGAGACGAAGGCTGGCAGCATGAAGCGGTCATGCAGCTCCGTGCCCCAGCGGGTCAGCTTCGCGTGATAGGGCGTTTCCCAGAAACGGGTGATCAGCGCGCGCAGCAGCAATTGCTGCACAAGGCTCATCCGCGCATGGGGTGGCATCTCGAAGGCGCGCAGTTCGAGCAGGCCAAGCCGCCCGGTCGGACCGTCGGGGGAATAGAGCTTGTCGATGCAGAATTCCGAGCGATGGGTGTTGCCGGTCGCGTCGATCAGCAGATTGCGCAGCGAACGGTCCACCAGCCATGGCGGCGTCGGCATGCCATGGCGCTCAAGCTGACGCTTGATCTCCTTGAAGGCGATCTCGATCTCGTAGACCTGATCGTTGCGCGCCTCGTCGATGCGCGGCGCCTGCGAGGTCGGCCCGATGAAAAGCCCCGAGAACAGGTAGGAGAGCGAGGGGTGATTATGCCAGTAGGCGATCAGGCTGCACAGAAGGTCCGGCCGGCGCAGGAACGGGCTGTCGGCGGGTGTTGCGCCGCCGAGCACGAAATGATTGCCACCGCCGGTGCCGGTGTGGCGGCCGTCGAGCATGAATTTCTCGCTCGAAAGGCGCGACTGGTGGGCCGCCTCATAGAGAAATTCGGTGTGGTCGATCAACTGGTCCCAGTTGGACGCGGGATGGATATTAACCTCGATCACGCCGGGATCAGGCGTGACCTGAAGCACCGTCAGGCGCGGGTCGCGCGGGGGCTGGTAGCCCTCCATCATGACCTTGACGTTGAGGTCGGCAGCTGTCGCCTCGATAGCGGCGACGAGTTCGAGATAATCGTCGAGCTTTGCGAGCGGCGGCATGAAGACATAGAGATGCCCGTTGCGCGCCTCCACGCAAAGCGCCGTTCGGGTAAGCCAGCCTGCACTCTGGAACCGGTCAGGAAATTCTTCGTCCGTTTCGGCAATGGCAGTATTGCCGCCTTTTCCGGCGGACGTCCGCTCTATCCCCGGGGTGGCAGGGCCTGAGCCTGTGCCGAAGCGGGCCGAAGCTCCACCAGCCGGAGCGGCAGGGTCCGTGCGGATCACGCCGAGCGGATATTGCGCGCGCAATTGGGCGGCGGTGCGAAGCGGCGTAGCCGGAGCGAACGGGTCGACGTCGATGATGTAGGTCTGGTCTGCTTCCGATGCCCATGGCAGGGAATCGAGCGGCAGGCGGTAGCCCATCGGTGAATCGCCTGGCGTCAGATACATGCGCTCGTCGCGGAAGAACCACGGACCCGTGGCCCAGACTGGGCCCGCCAGCTCCTTTGGGTCCTCACGACGGATCGGCAGGCAGTAGCCGACCACGGCGGAGAGGCCCTGCTCGAACACCTTGCGCAACCGCTCGCGCTCCAGCTCGTCGTCAAGGCGCGCATCGAAAGGATCGACGTTGACCGGGAGGCGGCGTTCGCGCCAGAGGTAGTAGAAGACGTCCTCATAACCGGGCTGGATATATTGCGTATCGAGTTCCAGCTTCCAGGCCAGCATGTCGATGAAGGCCTTGGCGTCCTCAGAGGTATAATTTGTCGGCACCCGTTCATCGGAAAACAGTGAACTGTCGTGCCAGCAAGCCTCCTGATCCTTGCGCCAGTAGATTGACAGCGCCCAGCGCGGCAACTGCTCGCCGGGATACCATTTGCCCTGACCGAAATGCAAAAAGCCGTTGGGGCCATATTTCGCCCTGAGCCGCTGAACCAGATCAATGGCGTAGCCGCGCTTGGTCGGCCCCATCGCCGTGGTGTTCCACTCCGCACCGTCCCGGTCGAGATCGGCGACGAAAGTCGGCTCGCCGCCCTGGGTCAGGCGCACGTCCATGCGTTCCAGCTGATGATCGACCTCGTGGCCCAGATCGACAATGCTGCCCCACTGAAAATCCGTATAGGGTTTGGTGACGCGTGGGGATTCAAAGATGCGTGTGACGCTCATCGAGTGCTCGAACTCGACTTCCGCCTCGTCGACCGCGCCGGAGATGGGGGCGGCGGCGCCCGGCTCAGGCGAGCAGGCGAGCGGAATATGCCCTTCCCCGGCAAAGAGGCCCGAGGTCGGGTCAAGCCCGACCCAGCCCGCGCCCGGCAGATAGACCTCGCACCAGGCATGAAGATCGGTGAAATCCTGTTCCGCGCCCGAGGGGCCGTCGATGGCCTTCACATCGGCCTTGAGCTGGATCAGGTAGCCGGAGACAAACCGGGCGGCGAGGCCAAGATGGCGGAAGGCCTGCACCAGCATCCAGCCCGAATCCCGGCAGGAGCCGGATTTCAGGGTCAGCGTCTGTTCCGGCGTCTGCACGCCGGGCTCCATGCGGATGGTATAGGCCACCTCGCTCTGGATACGCTGGTTGATCTCGACCAGAAAATCGATGGTGCGCTTGGGCGTCAGGTCCAGCGACTGGAGAAAGGCGGAAAAGAGCGGCGTCAGTTTGCCCGGCACAAGGTAGGGTGCCAGCTCATGAGCCTGCTCCGCGTCGTAGACGAAGGGGAATTTTTCCGCGCTTGGCTCCAGAAAGAAGTCGAACGGGTTCTGCACCGCCATTTCGGCGATCAGATCGACGGTGACCTTGAACTCCCTGGTTCGCTCGGGAAAGACGAGGCGAGCCAGATAGTTGGAGAAGCTGTCCTGCTGCCAGTTGATGAAATGCTCAGCCGGCTCGATGTGGAGCGAATAGGAGAGAATTTTGGTCCGGCAGTGTGGCGCAGGCCGCAACCTGACGATCTGGGGCGACAGCCCGACCAGACGATCGTAGCGGTAGCGGGTGACGTGGTTCAACGCAACATGGATCGACATGCCCACTCCGATAAAACGGCCCCCGGAACATCACCCCCGCGAAGAGACGACACCGGTTGATAGAGATGCAATCTCGGTGCCGCATCCCGATGCAGCCCTGTCCAAGGAAGCTTCCCGCCAGATTGGTAACAATTGAGGCAATGGCTCAAGCGTTGGGCAGACTATACCTGTTTTTGAGCACAATCGGATGGCATGTGGCGGGAAGCCCGTTTTATTTTGGATTATTTCAGGTTGGCGAGCCTTGCCCGTTCAATATCCGCCTTCAGCGTTCTGGCCCCGAGGATGAAATGGACGGCGGCCCAAAGCCAGACGACGGAGATCGTCAGGAGTGCATAACGCAGGGATTCCTCCCCGAAGCGCGGCGCATAGAGATCACTCAATATGCCCGCGAACTGCGGTCCGAGCCCCATGCCAATCAGATTGAGGATGAAGAACAGGATGGCCGACGCCACCGCCCGCATCCGCAGTGTCACCAGCGCCTGGGTCATGGCGACGGCGGGCCCGACATAGGTTGCGCCCGCGAGCGCGGGAATGAC
Organism: Hyphomicrobiales bacterium; assembly: GCA_015655095.1. Taxonomy (GTDB): domain Bacteria; phylum Pseudomonadota; class Alphaproteobacteria; order Parvibaculales; family Parvibaculaceae; genus JAATFR01. Next base: position 15,016 of record JAATFR010000065.1, read on the forward strand.
GAAGATGGTGAGCGCCAGCACCTTGTTGCTCGAAAGGTAGAGCGCAAACGAGGTCGGGAAGGCGGCGGCGGCGAAGATCGCGATCACCCATAGGTTCCAGCGAACATCCCGTCTTGAGAGGCGATCTGCGAGCCAGCCCGCGATGTAGGTGCCGAAACCGCCGACGAAGCCGATGATAAGCGCCAGCGATGTGCCGATTTCCACCGCCGTCATGTGAAACGAGCGGAACAGGAAGGAGGGCAGCCAGGTGATGCTCGCATAGCCGCCGAACGCCGCGAGCGCGCAGCCGAATGCGATGTGCCGGAACGAGCGCTGGGCCCAAAGGAAACTGAAGACTTCCCGGATGGGCGGGGCGTCGGTCTTTGCCTGCGTGGCGATGCCGTCGGCGGTGCCGCGGGTCGGCTCCTTCATGGTGAAGCGGACAAGCAGCGATACGATCAGCCCCGGCGCTCCGACACAGAAGAAAGCGGCGCGCCAGCCGTAATACTGGCTAACCCAGCCCCCGACCAGAAAGCCGACCAGGATGCCCAGATTGATGCCGACGGAATAGATGCCGATGGCGCCCGCCCGCTCCTCGGGCGGGAACATGTCGGCAATCATCGAGTGCGACGGCGGGCTCGATCCTGCCTCGCCGACGCCGACGCCGATGCGCGCGAAGACAAGCTGGATGTAATTGGTCACGAGGCCGCAAAGGACGGTCATGCCCGAAAACAGCATCATTGCCAGCGCGATGATGTTGCGCCGGTTCGAACGGTCCGCCCACATGGCGATCGTAACGCCGAGCAGGGCATAGAACAGCGCGAAAGTGATTCCTGACAGGAAACCCAGATGGGTATCCGTCAGATGCAGGTCTGTCTTGATCGGCTGAAGCAGGATCGACAGAATCTGCCGGTCCAGATAGTTCATCGTGTAGCCGAGGGTGAGCACGACAAGCGCCCATCGGCGGTAGGCGGGGGAAAAAGCGGCAGAGGGAGGATTGATGGCAGCCGAAATACCTGCCCCTCCCGCACTCGTGGCGTGATCAGTCATACATTCCTCCCTGAACCGCTTTTCTTGCGGCACCCGCTTTTCGCGGAATTTTCATTGGGAGCGAGACTAACAGCGGATCGCGCGCGGCGTCATGCCTTTTGTCGCCTTACAATGTTGTCATTATTGGCGCGCGCATCAGGACTTTCTGACGACCAGCGGCCGGACCCGGCGTCACGGCCATGTCCGATTCCGGCGAGCGCCTGCATCCTTTCCGGGCTAGATTGACGTCATGGAAACAGTTTTTATCCTCGATCCCGACGTCTGTTACCGGGCCTTGGCCGCCCGGGACAGGCGCTTCGACGGGCGGATTTTCGTCTGCGTGTCGTCGACCGGGATTTATTGCCGCCCGGTCTGCCCGGCCCG
>JAATFR010000188.1 GCA_015655095.1 Hyphomicrobiales bacterium
CGCGTCGATGAGGATCGAGCCTTCGCCCCGCAGCGCCTCGGTGACGAGGGGAGCCGGATCGCGCGACCCGGCGATGGCGGTCGGGTGGAACTGCACGAATTCGGGATCGGCGATCACAGCGCCCGCGCGCGCTGCCATGGCGAGGCCCTCGCCGCGCGCTTCCAGCGGGTTGGTGGTAACGGCGAAAAGCTGGCCGACGCCACCGCTTGCCAATACTATGGCACGCGCGCGGACCAGCAGCGGCAGGGCAGCGGCAGAGGCGTGCACGGGGCGCACGAAAACGCCTGCGGCGCGACCGTTCTCCACCGCGAGTTCATAGGCCGAGAAACCCTCGATGATGCGGATGGAGGGCGTGGCGCGCACGGCGGCGATCAGAGCCTGCATGATGGCGTGGCCGGCCCGGTCGCCCTTCACCCGCACGATGCGGCGATGGCTGTGGGCGGCTTCCTGACCGACGGAAAGCTTGCCTTCCAGATCGCGATCAAAAGGCACGCCGAGACGCAGCAGATCCATGATCCGCTCGGGCGCTTCCTGCGTCATGGCAAGGGCGACAGCTTCATCGACAATGCCGGCACCTGCCGCGACGGTATCGGCGGTGTGGGATTGCGGCGTGTCTCCTGCCTCCACAGCGGCGGCGACGCCGCCCTGCGCCCAGGCGCTGGAGGCGCCATCGCCTACAGGCGCGCCAGCCAGCACGGTGACGGGGCGTGGCGAAAGTTTGAGGGCGGTGAAGAGGCCCGCCAGACCCGCGCCGACGATCAGAACGTCGCCGGCATCTATGATATTGTCATAAGGCATCGCAGCCTCCCTCACCCGGCGCGCGAAGGACGCGCGGGGCGATGAGAAAGATACAGGGAAACGTCAGTTCTTCAGATTGATCATCCGCTCGACGGCCTGTCGCGCCCGGCCCGCGATGGCGGGATCGACATGTACTTCCTCACGCATGTAGACAAGCGACTCGAGAATATTCTTGAGCGAGATGCGCTTCATGTGTGGGCACAGGTTGCAGGGGCGCACAAATTCCACATCCGGGTTTTCCACGGCCACATTGTCGCTCATGGAGCATTCGGTGACCATGACGACGCGGCGCGGCTTTTTCGTCTTCACCCAGTCGATCATGGCGGCGGTGGAACCGGAGAAGTCGGCGACATCCACCACGTCGGGCGGGCATTCCGGATGGGCGATGATGACGATGCCCGGATCATCCTTGCGATACTGCATCAGCTCTTCAGGCGTAAAGCGCTCATGCACCTCGCAATGGCCCTTCCAGGTGATGATCTTCACATCGGTCTGGCGGGCGATGTTCTGCGCCAGATATTCGTCTGGCAGGCACATGACGCGATCGACGCCGAAGCTCTCGACCACCTTCACGGCATTGGAGGAGGTGCAGCAGATGTCGCTTTCCGCCTTCACGGCAGCCGAGGTGTTCACATAGGTGACGACCGGCACGCCGGGATATTGCTGGCGCAGCAGGCGGATGTCGGCGGCTGTGATCGAGTCGGCGAGCGAGCAGCCCGCGCGATTATCGGGGATAAGGATCGTCTTTTCCGGGTTCAGCAGCTTTGACGTTTCCGCCATGAAATGCACGCCGCACTGGACGATCACATCGGCGTCCACCCGGGCGGCTTCCTTGGCGAGCTGGAGCGAGTCGCCCACAATATCGCCGACGCAGTGAAAAATCTCCGGGGTCTGATAATTGTGCGCAAGAATGACTGCGTTGCGCTCTTTCTTGAGCCGGTTGATGGCATGGATATAGGGCGCGAAGAACGGCCATTCGATGGAGGGAATGACGTGCTTCACCTTTTCGTAAAGCGGCGCCATCTCCCGGGCGAGGCCGGGCGTATATTCAAGCTCGGGCATATCGAGCGGTTTCCAGGCGCGGCTGCCTGCGTTCACAGGGCTGCTGGTGCGCGCTTCATCCGTCCGGATTTCGCTGCCGTAAGCCATTGCGTCCTCCTAATGCTCTGTTTGAGCATATCTTGCATATCAAAAAAGCCGGTCTCGACCGGTCTGTGATTGGCGGTAATGCTAGGCTTGAGCATTAGTGCCGTCAATTCCCTCCCCGGGGAAATATATTAAGTGACTGAAAAGACGCCTTGAATCCTCTAAGAACCTTATATTTCAAAGGTTTTCACGAGTTGGCGCGGCTGCGCGAAGGTGCGAGCTTGAGGCCCGGCGCGGGGCGTTCCGCCAGCACTTCGCGGCGAAAACGGAACTGTTCGGCGGGGCGTCCGCCAGTCTGGGTGGTCACGCGCCCGGTGCGCTCGACCAGCCCGCCTTTTCCCACCAGGCGGCGAAAATTCTGTTTGTGGACATGAAGACCCAGCAGGGCTTCCACCGTTTTCTGCAACTCATAAAGGGTGAAAACCGGCGGCATCATCTCGAAGGCGACCGGGCGATATTTGATCTTGGAGCGCAGCCGGCTCATGGCGGTGGCAAGAATGCGCCGGTGGTCATATTGCATGGGACGGCCCAGCGGCGGCTGGGCGGGACCGCCACGGGCAAGGGCGTTGGGCCGCCCATCCCGTGCCGCCTCGCGCAGCAGGCCGGCCTCGTAGAGAAGTTCATATCGCTCCAGCACCTTTTCCTCGTCCCATTGCACGCCATCGGTGCCGAAGCAGAGCCGCACCCGGTCGAGGCGGCGGCCGCGCACCAGCTCTTCCGCATTGGTGCTGGTCTTGTCGTTGGCCCATTCTCTCAACAGTGGAACAATAAGCTGGTCGATGATTGCGGGCTTGCCGTCGCGCCAGTCGTCCCAGGGAAAATGATCATACCAGTCGCGCCAGACAGCGCCAGCCGGTGTGCTGTCGGCGGTGCGCGTCAATGCCAGATAACCGACGGAAACGACATGTTCGCCCACCTGCTCCTTCAGTTCGGTGGCATGGCGGCCCCGATCGCCGAAGGTGTAAAGCTGCTCGACATAGCCGAGTGTTAGCTTCGTCTGTTCCTGCACCCAGGAACGCAGGCCGATCTCCAGTGTGCGATGATGGAAGGGATCAAAGGGACCGAAGGGAAGGGCGTCCCAGCGGCTGCTGGCGTCGTCGCCATCCTGCGGCACCACGAGGATCTTGGGTTGGTCGTCGGCAACCGTGACGATGGCCGCGTTGAGGCCGATGACGACGGCGACATCGGCGATATCCGGGTCTTTTCTCGGGACGGCGGCA
>JAATFR010000316.1 GCA_015655095.1 Hyphomicrobiales bacterium
AGCACCAGCACGCCGGTCACATTATGGGCGTCGAGCCATGCGCGCTGTGAGGAAGAACTGGGCCGAAAGGTGAAAAAGTCCTTGAAAAAGCGCCGATGGGTAATGACGCCGGTAACCAGCATCGTCAGCATCGCCATGCCAGCTGCGCCAACAAGCCAGATGCCGATCACGTTGCCGGCATAGAGCGAATAATGAAAGGTGAAGAAAAAATTTCCCCCGGTTGTCTCGCGAGATTTGATTTCCCGCCCGGTCGAAGGGTCAAGGGTTGCCACGATCTCGTTGCCTGCACCGCGTTCCTTGCCGGTGCGGATCGTGGTGCGGATCGCTGGATCACGCGGTCCCGGCAGTGTGAATTGCCAGGTCGGCGCATCGGGTGCAATGCGGGTGAGAAAGGCGATAGTACCTTCAAGTCCCTCATCGGTAAGGGGGCCAGCCTCCGCCAGCTCAGGCTGCATCCAGTGGGTGATTTCCTTGTCGAACACCGACAGCGTGCCGCCGATGAAGATGGCAAACAGCACCCAGCCAAAAAACAAACCGGCCCATGTGTGCAACCATGCCATGGATTGGGTGAAACTGTTTTTCACAGATGTGCTCCCTCAGGACTTCAGAAAATAGAGGGAGGCCGCAATAGCAGCGCAGGTGAGAGTGACCGTAAAGAGCCCGGCCCATGCGCGCCCTGCGCTGCGTGCTGAAAATACCCACAGAATAGCCAGCAGATAGGGAATGAAGCCGAATATACCCGATGCTACCGCCGCATTGGGCCGGCTGACGGGCAGCAACAAGGCGAACATGGCAGTGAAGGCAAAGGCCAGCGCATAACTGCCGATAATGGCCGCCAGCACCCGCGATACGATGCTCCATGACGCGCGGGTGCCGACTGAAAATTTACGCAAGCCCAAAACCATCATCTCTTGCTCTTTACCATCTGTAGGACAGCGTGCCGACGATGGTCCGGCCTGTGCCGAACCAGCACCAGTCGGTATTGTAACAGGAGGTGATATAATTCTTGTCCAGCAGGTTTGTAACGTTGACGCTCGCGCGAATGCCCTCGAGGTTTGAGGACAATGAGCCCAGATCATAGTGGATCGCTGCATCCAGCAAAGTATATGAGTCTGTTTTAAGGGTGTTTTGCAGATTGCCGTAGCTGGAGCCAACATAACGTACGCCCAAGCCAGCGCCAAGCCCCTCGGCCGGTCCTCCCTGAAGCGTGTAATCTCCCCAGAGGGAAGCCAGGTTGGAGGGGATGCCAACCGGCACGTTGCCGGCATAGCCTGAATTGTCCTTGGTTGTTTCTGTGTCGAGATGGGTATAGGCCCCGACCAGATCAAAGCCCTCTGCAAGGCTCATATGCGCTTCAAGCTCAATGCCCTTGGTCTCGACTTCTCCTGTCTGGACGCTGAAATTGGGATGGGCTGGATCGGGTGTATTGATGTTCTGCTGCTTCAAATCATAAACCGCCAGCGTGGCAAAGCTGTTGAATCCGGTCGGCTGATATTTGATGCCGCCCTCTATCTGCTTGCCTGTGGTGGGCTTGTAGGTCTTGCCGTTATAATCAATGCCTGTTGTCGGTGTAAATGAAGTGGAATAGCTGACATAAGGTGAAAGGCCATTATCGAACAGATAAACAAGCCCGGCGCGGCCGGTCATCTTGTTGTCCGACTGCTTCGACATGACGGCGGGAATTCGGTAGTTGGTTGACTGATAGGCCCAATCCTGACGCAGACCTGCCAGCAGTACCCATTTATCAAACTTGATCTGGTCCTGGGCATAGAGTCCCGTCTGGGTCAGCCTTTGATATGTGTCTACGCTCGTCGCGATTGGGGAAATGGTCTGAAAATAGACCGGATTGAAAACATTGAGGGTCGGGGCGGTGCCATATCCCATCTGGTCTTCACTGTCGGACCTCAGATAATCGAGACCGACGAGAACAGTGTGATTGATCGGACCCGTCGCGAATTTCGCTTCAAGCTGGTTGTCGATAACCCCGCCATTCACCCTTTCGTCCGAGAAGATCGCGGCCCGGTTCAGCGTGACGTTGTCAGCCTTGAGGTTGCCAGAGTAGATGCTTTTGTAATGGAGCGTGGTGTACTGGTAACGCGCGTTCTGTCTGAAGGTGAACACATTGTCGAACTTGTGTTCGAACTCATAGCCGATGAAGGCCTGGACGCGGTCGAATTCTTCATAATTCGGATCGCCGTCGTAGAAATTGCGCGAGATTTTGCCGACCGGATTATCGAGAACTGTGCCTAGAGACGGAGCTGAACCATAGGACGCGCTTTTGGGGTCGTGCTGGTAGCTGGACAGGATCGTCAACTTGGTCGCATCGCTCGGTTGCCATGTCAGGGCAGGGGCAATCATGAGCCGCTTGTTTTCAGTCAGATTAACCTGGCCGTCAGATTTGGTGGCAAGGCCGGTCAGACGATAGAGAAAATCTCCATCCGTTTCGGGCACGGGGCCGCCAATATCGAAGGAGCCCTGATAGAGGTGATTGTTGCCGATCTGTGTTTGGAGAACCCCGAATGGCGTATCTGTCGGGTGTTTGCTGACCAGATTGATGATGCCGGTGGGCGTTCCTTGTCCATAAAGCACCGAGGACGGACCCTTCATCACCTCGACCCGGGAAAGCGCCGACAAGTCTATCTGTGGATAGGCGTAGACGCCGCCCAGCAGGCGCAGGCCATCGAGATATTGATTGTTATAACCGGTGGAAAGGCCACGCACGGTCATCTGGTCATATCGGGTGGCTGTGGCGCCGCGTGTGCTTGGCACCACGCCAGCCGTATAGCCGAGTGCCTGATTAAGGTTTTGGGCGTTCTGCGCCTGGATCTGGTCTTCGGTTATGACTGAAATTGATTGCGGCACTTCCCTCAGCTCGGTGTTCGTTTTGGTGCCGGCGCGGGTGTTTTTGGCAACATAGCCGACGGTCTTATTATCGGCGGCTTCCGAGGCAGCCTCGATCGTAACGGGCGCGATTGTTTTCACTGCCCCATCGGAGGTGGTGGCTGCAGCCTCATCAGCGGCGTTCGCAGGAAGGACAAAGGTTACGACATTAAGGATAAGGGGGAGGGCAGTGAGGGTCCTGCGGTACCGGAGGGGTTTGTCACAAGCCTGATGCCGGTTTTTTATAAGAGAACTCACGTGAGAAAACATAAATGACCCCCGGTCTTGAACAGATGTGCATAAGCCAAAACATTCAGGCGAATCCACATATGAGAATGAATCGCATTTTTATTGGCATGGGGGGAGCCATATAGAAACTAATAATTAATATCAATATGCATTGAGCGCGACCATCGATTTTATGGAAATATGTAGCTTTCCGATCACGAGGCGCCCGCAATAATAAAATTCTCTATATAGAACTTTATTATTGATTGAGAATTTTTCTTGTCGGCTTATCTCCGTCTGACTAGGGTTGACCTAATTAATGATGGCTCCCGCAAACGGAGCCGCGACAAAGCGAAGAGGGAAAACATCATGGGCAAGGTTGATCTGGTCATTCGGGGAGGCACGGTTTTCGACGGGCTGGGAGGCGAGAGCTTCGAGGCGGATGTAGCCATCCATGATGGCCGGATCGTCGAGGTCGGAAAAGTTTCCGCCTCCGGCACTGAGGAAATTGATGCGAAGGGGCTGATGATCACGCCAGGCTGGGTCGATCTGCATACGCATTATGATGGGCAGGTTACCTGGGATCAGCGCATGAGCCCGTCTTCGATCCACGGCGCAACCACGGTTATCATGGGCAATTGCGGCGTCGGCTTTGCGCCGGTGCGGCCTGCTGGTCACGATACGCTGATCCGGCTGATGGAGGGCGTGGAGGATATTCCCGGCGCGGCGCTGCACGAAGGGCTTTCATGGAACTGGGAAAGCTTCGCTGATTATATGAAAACCATCGAGCAACTGCCGCACGACATTGATGTCGCTGTGCAGATCCCTCACGGCGCGCTGCGCGTCTATGTGATGGGCCAGCGCGGCGCGGATCGCGAGCCTGCGACTGAAGCTGAGATCGCCGAGATGGGCGCATTGGTGCGCGAAGGAATCAAGGCCGGAGCCATCGGCTTTTCCACCACGCGGACGATGGTTCACCGCACCATTGACGGCGATCTGACGCCGACGGTAGGCGCAGCCAAAGCGGAACTTGTCGCGATCGCCGAAGGGCTGCGCGACGCCAGGGCGGGCGTGCTCCAGTTCGTCTCCGATTTCTCCGATCTCGAAAATGAATTCGAGATGCTGTGCGAGCTGACGGAAATTTCCGGCCGGCCTCTCACCTTCTCCATGGTGCAGGCGGACGCGGTGCCGAACCAGTGGCGCATGTTGATGGAGCGGCTGGATGCAGCCGCCGCCCGGGGTATCAATATCAAGGCGCAGGTGGCGGGACGTCCCGTTGGTCTGATGCTGGGGCTTCAGGGTTCCGTGCACCCGTTCATGACCCGGCCTTCCTATCGCCCGATCATGGATCTGCCGCTGGCCGAACGTGTAGAGATCATGCTCGACCCCGCTTTCAAGGTGAAGCTGCTGTCGGAAGCCCCCGAGAAGGGCCATCCTTTCATCAATTCGCTCGCGGGCGCCTACAACAAGATGTTCGATCTTGGCACGCCGCCGAACTATGAGCCGGACCCGAAGGATTCTGTGGCGGCTTTGGCGAAGAAGACAGGCCAGAACCCTGACGAGATCGTTTATGATCTGCTGACCGCGAACGGTGGCACGGGGTTCCTGTTTTTCCCGCTGCATAATTACACCGACTTCAATCTCGACAATGTGCTGACCATGCTGAAAAACCCCAACACGCTCTCGGGCCTTTCAGACGGTGGCGCGCATGTCGGCGCGATCTGCGATGTGAGCCTGCCCACCTTCATGCTCACGCACTGGTGCCGCGACCGCAAGGGCGAGCGGCTTGATCTGGCGACCGTCATCAAGGCCCAGACAAAGGACACGGCGGATGCCGTGGGGCTTTATGATCACGGTGTGATCCGGCCCGGCTACAAGGCGGACATCAATGTGATCGATTTCGACCGCCTGCAGTTGCGCTCGCCGCACATGGTTTATGATCTGCCTGCCGGCGCGCGCCGCCTGATGCAGGAAGCGGATGGCTATGTCGCGACCATCGCGAGCGGCAAGGTGATCTATCGCGAGGGCGTGCCAACCGGCGAATTACCGGGACGACTTGTCCGTGGACACAAGACGGCGCCGGCAGCGGTGGCGGCGGAATAATATTGTGCCGGGGAGCATTGATTGTGGTGATGATCAATGCTCCTCTCCCTCGCCGCAAGGCTGGCCTCGGGAGGCGGGAGAGATGATGAAACGGCATGAACGGATCATGATCTGATGGACAGAGCATCGGGTCTTGTCCGCGAGAGGGAAGCGGATGTCTCTTCCTCCGGCAGTGCTGAGGTGCCGGTCAAGCTTGTCGGCGCGGTTGTCGCTGCGCTTGAAATCATGCGCTTTCTGGCGCTGTCGGGAGAGGCCGTGCGGCTGTCGCAAATTTCGCGGGCGCTGTCGCTTAATAATTCCACCTGTCTGAATATCCTGCGCACGCTGGAGCGCGACAGGATCGTGTTGTTTGACAAAACCAGCAAACTCTATTGCGCGGGGCCGGGGCTTGCCGAGCTTGCGCTGCCAATGATCGAGCGTGAGGAAGGCCCCAGGCGTTTTGAGCGGGCTCTTGACGTTGCAGCCCGCGAGCTGGGGGTTACGGTCGCTCTCTGGCGGCGGGCCGCGGATCAGAGTGAACTGGTGGCTGTGGCTGAATCGTCTGAGACCATGCGCATAGCCTTCACTGTTGGTCGACGGGTGCCCCTGTTCGTCGGGGCGATGGGCCGCCTGATGGCATCGCGCAGCGGCCTCCATGGTGATGCGTTGCGACCGGGTTTCGAGCAGGTGCCCTGGGCCAGGAAGCCGGATTTCGCCATCTGGCAGAATGAGGTTGCGATCGCCGCGCAGGCGCAGGTCGCGCTCGATCATGGCCATATCAACCGGGGCATTCTCGGGCTGGCGGTGCCTGTGGAGGAAACGGGTGCGCTGGTGCATGTCTGCTGCGCAACGATGTTCGAGGAAGAGCAGAGCGGCGAGAAAGTCGCCCTCATTATTGAACGCCTGAAGGATCTCGCCCGTATTGCCCGGGAAGTGAGATTTTAAAAAAAAGCTGGATGTTTCAGCGTCCAGATTATGCCGCATGGCAACAGACTCTTGGCAAATCTCCTGAATTC
>JAATFR010000019.1 GCA_015655095.1 Hyphomicrobiales bacterium
GCTCCAGCCCCGATGAAAAGCGAAACCTTCCTTTCCCATATTCTGACCTGGCTGGTCGCCGGCTTCCTGCTGTCGCCGCTGGTGCTGTGCGTGCTGTTCTCCTTCACCAGCCGGCCGATCGCAGCCTTTCCGATTCCCGCCCTTACCCTCGACTGGTATGCAAGGCTTGCAGCACAGGACCAGTTCTGGCGCGCCGCGCTGACGACCGCCAAGATCACCCTTGGCTGCGGCCTCTCGGCCACGACTGTGGGGCTGGCGACGGCGCTCGGCCTTGCCCGGCTGCCCCGGCGCATCGCCGTTCTGCTGCTGCTCGTGCTCAGCCTGCCCCTGATGCTGCCGCCGCTGGTGCTCGGCCTTTCACTCCTCACCTATCTGAATTTCATCGGCATTTCGACCGGCGTTTTCGCGACGACGCTTGCCCACCTCGTCTTTACACTGCCGTTCGTCACTGCCGTCATCTATGTCCGCGTGGTCACGCTCGATCCTTCCGCCATCGAGGAGGCACGTGACCTCGGCGCCACGCAGACCCGCGCCTTTCTCACCATCACGCTGCCCCTCATCAGCACCTCCATCGTGGGCGGCCTGCTGATCGCCATGGCGCTGTCGCTCGACGACTTCGTTATCGCCTTCTTCACCACCAGCAGCAACACGCTCTCGATTCTCATCTGGGGCATGATGCGCACCACCATCACGCCCGCCATCAATGCGCTGGGCACCGGCATCATCTTCATCACACTCGGCATCGCCGCCATCGCCCTCCAGATCACGCGCTACCGCGGCTGACACCATGCCGCGACAAACGACCCGAAAGGTAACGACATGACGAAGCAATTTCACCTTGGCTGGTTTCTTGGTTTTTCGGCCGATGAATGGAACGAACCCTTTTCCAACGGCGGTTCGCCGTGGAACGGCGACTTCTATGTGGAAATGGCCAAGTCGCTGGAACGCGCCTGCTTCGACTTTATGATGGTCGAGGATACGCTGATGATCTCGGAAGCCTTCGGCCATTCGATGGAAACCTATCTGAAGCACGGGCTGATGGCGCCCAAGCACGATCCCGCTCCGCTTGCCGCGCTGATGACGGCAGCAACCCGGCATCTCGGCGTGGTCACCACCATGTCGACCATGGCCTATCCGCCCTTTATGCTGGCCCGGCTCTGCTCGACGCTCGATCACATTTCCAATGGCCGCACCGGCTGGAACATCGTGACCACCGGCGAGAATGCCTCGGCGCAGAATTTCGGCATGGATGAGCTGCCCTCTCGCGAAGTGCGCTACGAGATGGCGGACGAATATGTGGACGTGGTCTGCAAGCTGTTCGACTCATGGGATGAGGACGCGGTGATCCTCGACCGGGAGAGGGGCTATTATGCCGACCACACCAAAGTTAGGACCATCGACTTCGAGGGTAAATATTACAAGGTGCGCGGCCCGCTCAACACCGTGCGCTCACCGCAAGGCCGCCCCGCCTTCGTGCAGGCTGGTGGCTCGCCCCGTGGCCGCGCCTTCGCCGCAAAACATGCCGATGCGATCGTCGCTGTGGGCAATGGCCCCGCCGGCATGAAAAAATATCGCGAGGAAATACGGGCGCTGGCGGCGGAAGCAGGCCGCAATCCCGACGATGTGAAAATCTTCTTCTGCATCACGCCGACGCTGGGCGAAACCGACGAGGAAGCCCAGGCCCGGCATGCGCGGATGATCAATTCCGACCGCTTCATCGAACAGAGCCTCGCTTTCATCGCGGGCGTGACCGACATCGATTTCTCGAAGTTCGATCTCGACAAGGAACTGCCACCCCTCACCACCAATGGCGAGCAGGGCTCGCTCGACAAGTTCGCGCAATGGGGCAGCGGCAAGACCTTGCGCCAGCTCGTTATCGAGGCGTCAGGCGGCCTCGTCTCCTCGGTGGAACTGATCGGCACCCCCGATACGGTGGCGAAGAAAATGGGCGAGGTCATGGAAGAGGTCGGCGGTGATGGTTTCCTGATCACCTCACCGTCGCTGCGGATGAGCCGCCGCTATATCACCGAAGTGACCGACGGGCTGGTGCCCGCGCTCCAGCGTCTGGGCCTCACCCGCACGGTCTACACAACCAACATGCTGCGCGAGACGATGAAAGAGTTCTGAGCCCGGTCTTTCGAGGGTCCACACGCCCCCCCTCGATCAGGCGCATCCGTCTCCCAGTACCTGATCGAGAGCCCGGTTCCACCCCCTGGAACCGGTCAATTTTATTTCTGCTCCCCATCACAAGACGCCCGAACCCCTCATCAGACGATGGCGCGCATTCAGCTTGTTCCCCTGAACAGTAGAAACTATGCTCCGGCGGCAGCGAATGCCCGAGCAAGAGGGATTTAAATGACGGCCAAGACCGCAGTTATCACTGGCATCACAGGGCAGGATGGCGCCTATCTGGCTGCTTTTCTGCTCAAAAAAGGCTACCGGGTAGTCGGCATTGTGCGTCGTTCGAGCCATTTCGGCGTCGCAACCCATCGGCTGGACTGGCTTGGCATCACCCGCCAGGTCGAACTGATCGACGGCGACCTGCTGGATCTCGGCGGCCTCTGCCGCACCCTGCGGGAGGTCAAGCCAGACGAAATCTACAATCTGGCGGCCCAGTCCTTCGTCAAGACATCCTGGCAGCAGCCGACCCTGACCGGTCAGGTGACCGGGCTTGGCGCTGTCAACATTCTGGAGGCGACCCGCCTCGAAGTGCCGGATGCACACTTCTATCAGGCTTCGTCGTCGGAAATGTACGGCCTTATCCGCGAGCCGGTCCAAAGCGAAACCACGCCCTTCTACCCCCGCTCGCCCTATGCCGCCGCCAAGCTTTTTGCCCACTGGATGACAGTCAACTATCGCGAGAGCTATGGCATGTTCGCCTGCTCGGGCATCCTGTTCAATCATGAGTCGCCCTTGCGCGGACTGGAATTCGTAACCCGCAAGGTCACTGACGCCGTGGCCCAGATCGCGCTTGGCCGGGCGGATGAACTCAGGATGGGCAATATGGAGGCGCAGCGCGACTGGGGCCATGCCCGCGACTATGTCGAGGCCATGTGGCTGATGCTTCAGCACGGCGAGGCGGACTACTATGTGGTCGCCACGGGACGCACAAACAGCGTGCGCTACATGATCGATACGGCCTTTGCCCATGCCGGGCTCGATCCCGACAAATACATCAGGGTCGATCCGGCACTGCTGCGCCCGGCGGAGGTGGACATTCTGCTCGGCAATCCCGAAAAGGCGCGCAAGACCCTCGGCTGGCAGGCAACAACGAGCCTTGAAGACATGATCCGGGAAATGGTGGATGCCGATCTCGCCCGCTACAGGGCCCTGCCCCGGTGACGGCTGACAAGGACAGATCGTCTTCGCGCATTCTGCTGACCGGCGCGCGCGGTTTTGCCGGGCAGCACCTGCTGGCGCGCCTGAAAAAAGATATGCCCGATGCCGACATTCTGCCGCTGGCCCGGTCACGCAAGCCGTCAGACCGCGATTCACTCGATATATGCGATGCCAATGCAGTTCATCATCTGATTGCCCGCTACCGGCCCACAGTCATCGTTCATCTGGCGGCTCTTTCGTCGGTCGGCGATTCACTGAAAGAGCCAGAAACAGTCTGGGACGTCAACTTCGACGGAACCCGGAATCTTGCGAGGGCGGCAAAGGCGCTGGACGCCCCGGTCCGGTTCATTTTCGCATCGAGCGGCGAGGTTTACGGGGAGAGTTTCAACCATGGTCCCTGCAACGAGACGACGTCTCTCGCGCCCCGCACGCCCTATGCGCGTTCGAAAGCCGCAGCCGAATATTTCCTGCATGACATGGCGGACGAAAAACTCGAAGTGATCAGCCTGCGGCTGTTCAACCATACCGGGCCGAATCAGGACGAGCGCTTCGTTGTGCCCGCCTTCGCGGCTCAAATCGTCAATATCGAAACGGGCCGCCAGCCGAACCCGATCCGGGTCGGCAATCTGGAGGCGCAGCGGGATTTCACTGGCATAGAGGATATTATCGACGCCTATCTGGCCGTGATCGCCAGCGGGGCCGATACGCCGGGCTTCACCGCCTATAATGTCGGCTCGGGAAAGCCCCGTTCGATCCAGTCGATCCTGCAAAAACTGACAGCTCTAGCCCGTGTGCCGGTCAGCCATGAGCCCGATCCGGCGCGCATGCGCCCTTCCGAAATCCCCGTTGCGGAGGGATCGTTCAGCCGTTTCCAGACTCGCTACGGCTGGAAAGCCCACCGGAATTTCGACAGCACGCTGGAATCGGTTCTTGATTATTTCAGAAACAAGACCGGCCGGGAGGGTGCATCCTCCCGGCCGAAAAGCTGAGCACCGGCTTTTTTACGCAGCTACCCGTTTCCAGATGTCCTGAACCATACTCTTCATCATAAGAGATTCCTCCCAGCGGTCGGAGAGTTCATATCCGTCCGGACCCGTCATCGCATATTCGGATGGCCCCAGCTCGCAGAGGAAATTAAGCGCCTTCTTTTCCGGGTTCTGCTTCAGCCACAGCGCAAAGCCCGTCTCCCACCAGTCGAGGAAGAGATCGACCCATTTCCGGTTGTGCGGAAAGGCCAGGGGCACCTGTATCTGCTGACGCGAGGCGACGCGCCCCTGAAAGGACTGGGCACGCGTGAGAATCCGGCGGATATATTCCTGCGTGGCCGGAGACGGCGGATATTCGATTTCCCGGCCGACAAGATAATGGGAGAGATCTGCGCTCACCGTCATTTCAGGCACGGCATCGAGAAGTTGCAATGTCGCGAACAGATCATTGGTGATGCTGTTGCGATGGGTCTCGAACTGGACTTCCACACCTGCGTGGTCCGCCATCTCCATCCAGCGCCGCACCACAGGCACGGTCGCGTCCACCCCGAGCGGCATGACCTGTCCGATGATATTGACGAACTTCGCGTCCAGCTCCTGCGCCAGATCAAGCACCGCAGGCAGATCATCAATCTTCTTCACGAAAGCTGTCAGCAGGCAGCCAAGCTTGTTCTGCGTGAACAGATCTCGGCACTTGCGCGCGCTCGCCATGTCGGTGACCCCCAGATCGATGCACATGCCATCGAATCCAGCCGCACCCACCATTTCAAAGCACTGCTCGACCGGACGCTCCACGCCATCGGGCCGGCGCAGCAGCATCGACCAGAGCGCCTGATAAACGTCGAGCTTCACATCTTTATTTGTCATATCGCCACCTTGGGATCACGCGTTCCATTGCTGAGAAGTTTCGCAATCTCACGCTGCGCGCCGAGATAGCTGGCGACGGGCGTCGGATGCTTTACAGCCGACATAACCGTCGTCTGGAGTTCCGGCAGGCGATGAAAGGGCACGCCGGGAAAAGTGTGATGAGCAGCATGATAGGACATGTTCCAGACGAGCCAGCGCACAATGGCAGGGCCCGTGAGGGTGCGCGTGTTGCGCATGGTATCAAGGCCGTGATGGCTCAGCCCCGTGTGCTCACCGACATTCTGGAACTGGTGGACCCATTTCATCAGGAACATGGGCGCGAGCCAGAACTGGAGGGCAACAGGCGTGCGGAACCACAGAGAAAGAAGCAGGATCGCCACATATCCGGCGACATACCAACGCGCCTCGGTCACAACCTCGCGCGGCTGGGTTGCCGCCAGCCACCACGCATAGGAGGGAATCCGGCCAAGGGCACAACGAAGCGTACTGCGCATTCTCCCATACCAGTAAAGGATGCCGCTCATGTTCAGCAGCCAGGTCCAGCGCGTGTAAGAGGGCCGGATCAGCAGTTCCGGGTCCTTGCCCCAGTCCTGGGTGTGCTTGTGATGCGCCATATGGAACCAGCGGTCCCATTTCGCAGGATATATCACGAAAAAACCGATAACCTCGCCGACCCACTCATTCAGCCAGCGACTGCGGAACGCGGTGTAGTGGCTCATTTCGTGCTGCCCGGCATAAAGGCAGTTGATCAGGATGCCCTGCGCCATGAACGGCAGGACGCCCCACCAGCTCCCCCACAAGAGGGCGAGCAATGTGGTCGTGACTGCAATCGCCGCCAACTGGCTGAACAGTTGCAACAACCCCCGCGCGTTGGAACGCAC
>JAATFR010000378.1 GCA_015655095.1 Hyphomicrobiales bacterium
CGATGTCGCCGTGCCCGATCACATCAACGCCCAGAAAGCCCGCCAGATCCTTGAGGAATTGCGCCGCCGGGCCGCCGAAGTGGGCCGCCCCAAAATCGAACTCGATTATATCGACCGGCTGCTGAACCAGTTCTAGCTCAGGGCTCGATATAGCCCACGAAGGGAAGCTGGCGGTAGGCGTGGGCTATGTCCATGCCATAGCCGACCACGAACTTGTCGGGGCACTCGAAGCCCACGAAATCCGGCGTCACGTCGACCGCCCGGGCGACCTGCTTGTCGAGCAGCACGCATGTCTGCACGCTCGCCGCCCGCCGCGCCGCCATCAGATCCTTGGCAAACGCAAGCGTACGCCCCGATTCCAGCACATCGTCAATCAGCAGCACCGGCCTGCCCTCGATCTCCGCCTGCGTATCCCTGACGATCGTGACCTGACCGCCTGACACCGTGCCGGTGCCGTAGC
This sequence comes from Hyphomicrobiales bacterium, assembly GCA_015655095.1. GTDB lineage: Bacteria > Pseudomonadota > Alphaproteobacteria > Parvibaculales > Parvibaculaceae > JAATFR01. Next base: position 461 of record JAATFR010000378.1, read on the forward strand.
TCGACAGCGAGATGAAATCCATGTCCGGCGCCGCCCCGGCCTTGTGCAGCGCGCGCAACATGTCGGCGGCGAAGATAAAGCTGCCCTTGAGGATCGGAATCACCAGCATATCCGGCCCCACACTCGCCGCGATCTCGCCCGCAAGGACGGCCACCCTGGCCGCGATCTCTTCCGCGCTGTAAAGGGTAGAGATTTTCGCGCTTTCGCCTGCGGGTCTGCTCATGGGACTCAACCAACAAAGGATAAAAGGGGTGCAGGGCTAGTTGGCCGGTGTTGCAGGGAGCAGATCCGGCGCTGCCGGGCCGGACGAGGAATTATCCGGCACCGGCGTGTTTGCCTCGCCCGACGCGCCGGCAGGCGGAAACGCCCCCGGCATGACGCCGCCCGGGATAACCGATGGTGGCGCCGATGAGCCTTGCGCGCCGCTCTCCGGTCCGGTCGAAGACGATGTCGTCGAAGGCACAGAAAGGGAAGCCCCCGCATCGCTGTCGGCTGGCCCCGTGGTTCCCTCACCCGGCGTCGCCTGGCCAAGGCCGGGCAGGGGCCGGTCGAGCGAGGGGAAAGCCTCTCTAAGCACGCCGCTCTGGATCAGAATGAAGACGATAGCGGCGGCGGCCAGGAACAGGACCAGCAGCCAGATCAGCACCTTCAGAGCGGTCCGGCGTTTTTTAGGCTTTTCATCAATGTCGAATGAAACCGGCCCGGCAAGATGTGATTCGCTGAAATTAGAGGCCAGAGCGGGTTTAGCTGATTCTCCCTGCTGCCCCGGCACACGAGGATCGACCCGTTCCGCCGTGACATCGGACCACTCCCCGGAGGGGCGGCGCGGCGTATCCATGCGTGGCATATAGGGTGCGCCGGCAGGGCGGGGGCCGGTGCCCGCAACACCCCCAAGGGAGGTAAAATTGCCCGGAACGGGAGCGCCGGCATGGGCAGCCGCAACGGGCCGAGGCCCCACGGGAGGCCGGGCCTTCGTCTCGCCGGGGGCAGACCGTCCGGCCAGATTGCCTGGAAAGGGTGTTGCCGGCTTTGACTCGGCGGCCTCAACCGACGGCGCGACGGCAGGCTTGGGCGCTTCGTGCCCGTCAGGACTTGCCTGCGGCTCAGCTACAGGCCTTTCCACGGCGGGGGCAGCAGAAACCTCCGGGCGGCCGCCCTGCCATGTCGCGCGGACAGGCGGCGACGGCGGAGCAGGCGTATCGGACAATGTCCCACCGGTTCCACCTTGAAGGCTCGCCGCCACCGGCGCATCGGGCAACGCGACCCAGATATGGCCACACCCGGCACATCGGACCTTGCGCCCCGCGCCGGTGATGGCATTGGCCTTGACGGCGTACCGCCTAGAGCAGGAAGGGCAGGTGATGATGGTCTGGTCCATAGTTCCCCGAAATCCAAACGGGCCGCTCGCTTGAACGCCACAGGCTGAATGGAAGCATTTTACCCATATCATAGGAAGATCGCGACCGCACAGTCACCATGCCCTGTTATGGTTCAAATTGTACCAACTCCCGGTGGACCGGGTAATTCGGCACCGAAAATCGAGGGAAGGAGATATGGGGGATCAACCTGTTTCTGGCCCCATGCTAACGTCTGCGCATGATTCGGTTTGAAAATGTGGGGCTGCGCTATGAAAGCGGGCCGGAAGTGCTGCGGGACGTCACGTTCACGCTGGAGCGGGGCTCATTCCATTTTCTGACCGGCCCGTCCGGGGCAGGGAAAACCTCGCTGCTGCGCCTGATGTTCCTCGATCACAAGCCCTCGCGTGGGCTGATCACCATGTTCGATCGCCCGATCGCGACGCTTGCCCGTCACGAACTGCCGGACATCCGCCGCCAGATCGGTGTGGTGTTTCAGGATTTCCGGCTGATCGCCCATCTGACCGCCTATGAAAATGTCGCCCTGCCGCTGAGAGCCCGCGGGAAGAGCGAAGACAGCTACCGCGCCGACGTCATCGAGCTGCTGCAATGGGTCGGCATGGGCGAACGCCTGGACGCGCTCCCTTCCACGCTTTCCGGCGGCGAGAAGCAGCGCGTCGCCATTGCCCGCGCCGTCATGGGGCGGCCCCGCCTGCTGATCGCCGATGAGCCGACCGGCAATGTGGACGCTGAAATGGGCAACCGACTACTACATCTTTTCGTCGAGCTGAACCGGCTCGGCACCTCGATCCTGATCGCGACCCACGACCGGGAGCTGATCGCCAGCAACCCCGCCCCCGCCCTGGTGCTGCACAAGGGAGAGGTCGAGATTCATGGTTGAAGTACCCATGACCGGCACGGTCCGGCGCTCGCTGCTGGCCCGCCTCTTCGTCGAAACCCGCAGCGTCATGCCGGCCGCCGGCTCGACCGGCCTGTCACTGGTGCTGGTGATCGCCACCATGTGTTTTCTGGCGAGCCTGACCCTTGGCGCGGTCCTTGCCGTAAACCATGCGACGCAGAGCTGGACCCGGCAGCTCTCAGGAGCGCTGACCGTCGAAATCCTCGCGGTAGAGGGACAGGACCCGGAAATGCAGCGGGATGCGGCGCTCACCGCGCTGAGCAAGACGCCGGGCATCCTCACCGCGAAAACCCTGAGCCGCGACGATGTGGCGGCACTGATTCAGCCATGGCTCGGCGTCGACGTCGCCCGCGAGGATCTGCCCTTTCCCCAGCTCATCGACGTGCGCCTTGACACCAGCGCTCCGCCACCGGACCTCGACGCGCTGGCGGCAGCGCTTGAAAAAAGCGCGCCTGGCGTGCGGCTCGACAGCCACCGCCAATGGCTCGACGATATCAATGGGGCCGCCAACGCCGCGCAGGGCCTCTCCTATGCCATCCTCGCGATCATCACCCTCACAACCATCGCGATCGTCACTTTCGCGACCCGGGCGGGGCTTCTCGCCAACCATGAAATCGTCGAGCTGCTGCATCTGATCGGCGCGCGCGACAATTTTATTGCCTCGGAAATTCAGCGCCATTTCCTGCTGCTCGGCCTGCGCGGCGGCGTGCTGGGCCTTGCCCTGTCCCTCCTCGCCTTCGGCGGCATGTCGATTGTCATGAACTCAAGTTCACTTCTTGTGTCCATGCCGACGATCCAGCCATGGACGCTGACCTCCCTGCTGCTCGTGCCGGTCATGGCGGCGCTTGTCTCGGTCATCACCGCGCGCATGACCGTGATGCGCGGCCTTGGCCGGATGATGTGAGCGCCCGGCATCATGAGCAAAAACCGTCCGCCCGAACCTGAGAAGGCGCCCGCCCGCAGCTTCGCCAACTGGTTGTCCCGCGCCATCAGTTCGGCGGCGGCGATTCTGGTTGCGGCCTATCTCGGGGGCTTCTTCTTTTTCACCACGAGCCTCGAGCGGGTGCCGCCGCCGGATCTCGCCACCGCCGACGGCATTGTAGCCCTGACCGGCGGCCCGGACCGTATCCGCAGCGCCTACAAACTGCTTGAACAGGGCAAGGGCCAGCGCCTGCTCATTTCCGGTGTCCATCAGGAAGTGGACAAGCGCGAACTCAGGGCCGTGGTCAAGGGCGGCACGAAACAGTTCGACTGCTGTGTCGATCTGGGCATGAAAGCCCTCAATACAGTTGGCAACGCCGCGGAAACGGCCGCCTGGGTGCATGAGCACGGCTACCAGCGGATCATCGTCGTCACCAGCGTCTATCATCTGCCCCGGGCACTGATGGAACTGCGCCGCTCGCTGCCGGGAACCGAGCTTGTCGGCTATCCGGTATTTCAGGACACGCTTCATCTCGACGACTGGTGGTCCTATCCCGGCACCACCCGGCTGCTGATTGGCGAATATACCAAGTATCTGATAACGCTGGCGCACTTCGGCCCCACAGCCTCACAATAGCAAGGCTCAACCCGCGCTCAGACAACAGCGCATCCCCGGGAGACCCTCTTGCTCTATTTAAGATCAACCCTGTTCAATCTGACCTTCTACGGGGCCTCGGTGATCATTGTGTTTCTGGGGCTGCCATTGTTTCTGGGACCGCGATCCGGCGCCATGTGGATTTCCCGGCAATGGTCGCTGCTGACTGTCTGGCTGCTCGAGGTGATCGCAGGCACGAGATATGAAATTCGCGGACGCGAATTCATGCCCTCGGACCCTGTGCTGTTTGCCGCCAAGCACCAGTCCATGTGGGACACGATCATTGCGACCGCCATCTTCGACAACCCCGCCATGATCATGAAGCGCGAACTGCTCTACATCCCCTTTTATGGCTGGTACACGGCCAAGGCAGGGATGATCGCCATCAACAGGGGCGCTCACGCCAGCGCGCTGCGCAAGCTGCTCGCCGCCTCCAAACGCGAATCGGCGAAGGGCCGCCCCATCATCATCTATCCCGAAGGAAGCCGCGTCGGCCCCGATGCGGCCCCCGACTACAAGATCGGCGTCGCCGCCATCTATAAACATCTCAAACTGCCCTGCATCCCGATCGCAACCAATTCCGGGCTCTACTGGCCGCGCCGCCGTTTTCTGCGCTACCCGGGCACCATCGTGCTGGAATTTCTGCCGCCAATCCCGCCCGGTCTCTCACGCGAGGCCTTCATGGCCCGATTGATCGACACCATTGAGCCCACAACGGCCCGGCTGGTGGCCGAGGGGCGCAGGGAAATCGCCCGGCATTGAATTCCCTGACAGGCATGTCCAGTCTCGCGCCGCCAGGCTTTCTGGACTAGACTTGTCGGAACGTAAAGAGAACGGCATGCCCCGTTCCCGCTGTTGACGAGTACCCCTAACGAGGCAGACATGCAGAAGATCGCGTCCGAAATCTGGGACATGAAATACCG
>JAATFR010000357.1 GCA_015655095.1 Hyphomicrobiales bacterium
AAGTTCACCGGCCGCGTCACCAACATCACCGACTACGGCGCCTTCGTGGAGCTGGAGCCGGGCATCGAGGGCCTGGTCCATGTCTCCGAGATGAGCTGGACCAAGAAGAACGTGCATCCCGGCAAGATCGTTTCCACTTCTCAGGAAGTCGAAGTGATGGTGTTGGAAGTCGATCCGGTGAAGCGCCGCATCTCGCTTGGTCTCAAGCAGTGCCTCGACAATCCGTGGACGACCTTCGCCGAACGCTTCCCGTCCGGCACGATCGTCGAGGGCGAGATCAAGAACATCACCGAGTTCGGTCTGTTCATCGGTCTCGAACCCGATGTGGATGGCATGGTTCACCTTTCCGATCTCGACTGGAACCGTCCGGGCGAAGAAGCCATTGCCGACTACACCAAGGGTGATGTCGTCAAGGCCATCGTGCTCGACGTGGACACCGAGAAGGAGCGGATCTCGCTTGGCGTCAAGCAGCTCGGCACCGATCCGCTGGATAATGTCGGCGATCTGCGCAAGGGCACGGTTGTGACCTGCACGATCACCGCGATCCAGGAAACCGGTCTTGAGGTTTCGGTTGGCGAAGAGGGCATCTCCGCCTTTATCCGCCGGGCGGAACTGTCGCGTGAACGTTCCGAGCAGCGCCCTGAGCGCTTCGCGGTCGGCGACAAGATCGATGCCCGCGTGACCCAGTTTGATCGTGCCTCGCGCAAGATCCAGCTTTCGGTCAAGGCGCTGGAAATCGCCGAGGAAAAAGAAGCTGTGGCCCAATATGGATCGTCGGACTCGGGCGCTTCGCTCGGCGACATTCTGGGCGCGGCGCTTCGCGATGCGGAAAAGAACAAGAAGTAATCTTCCTGTTTTCTTCCCGTAACAATCAGTCGGCGGCCCCCTGGGGCCGCCGGTTCTGTTTTGGGGCTTGGTGATTGCTACGCTAAAGCGCGACAGCGCCAGGCTTCCGCGCTAGATTGCGCGGCTCAGGGTTCACTTATACGGATTCATCCCCATGCTTCTCGATCCCGATGTGATTGCCGACCGCCGCCGCCTGAAGCGCCGCCTGACTTTCTGGCGGGTCGGAGCGCTGGTCGCGCTGGTGCTGGTCGGGCTTCTCATTTTCGGTCAGGAAGGCGGCTCCATCAGCGGAAGCGACTATATCGCGCGCATTCCGGTCGATGGCGTGCTGGCCGACGATCCGGCTCTTCAGGAACTGATCGAGAAGGCGGCGAAGGACGACAGGGCGCGGGCCATCATTCTGGCGATCGACAGCCCCGGCGGCACCACCACTGGCGCGGAAGCCTTTTATGAGACGGTGCGCGATGCCTCCGCACGCAAGCCCGTGGTCGCCGTACTCGGCACGCTTGCGGCCTCCGGCGGCTATATCGCAGCCATTTCGGCCGACCATATCGTCGCGCGGGGCAACACCATTACCGGCTCCATCGGCGTGTTGTTCCAGTGGACGCAGTTCAGCGGCCTGATGGAAAAGGTGGGCGTGGACATGCGTTCGATCAAATCCTCCCCGCTCAAGGCCGAGCCCAGTGGTTTCGACGAGCCGCCTGCTGAAGCGCTCGCCGCCACCCAGACCATGATCAACGCTTCCTATGACTGGTTCGTCGGATTGGTCGCGGAGCGGCGCAAAATGTCGCTGGCGGATGCCAGGAAGATCGGCGATGGCCGGGTCTATACCGGCTGGCAGGCGGTGAAAAACGGCCTGGTCGACGAGATCGGTGGCCAGAAGCAGGCGGTCGCCTGGCTGGAGAAGAGCCGCGGGCTTCAACCCGACCTTCCGGTCCGCGATCAGAAGCTTCCGGCCCCGCGTTTAAGTTTCAGGGACCTCCTGACCGGCTCCATCGCCGACATCGGGATTGAGGCCATGGCCTCGCTGGCCGGAAAAACGCTTGCGCCAGAACGGGTTACCCTTGACGGGCTGACAAGCGTTTGGCACCCTGAGACACGGTAACGTCCGCGGGCAGGGGCGCTTGAAGGCATGATTAAATCCGAACTGGTGAGCCTTCTCTCGGAGGCTAATCCACATCTCTACCAGCGCGATATCGAGCGCATCGTCAGTACGATCTTCGATGAAATCACGACGGCTCTGGCGCGGGGTGACCGTGTGGAGTTGCGGGGTTTCGGCGCCTTTTCGGTCAAGCGCCGACCGGCGCGCACCGGCCGCAATCCACGCACCGGCGCGCCCGTGCAGGTGGAGGAGAAGTTCGTTCCCTTCTTCAAGACCGGCAAGGAACTGCGCGAGCGCCTCAACGGCGGCACCGATCCCGGCGAGGATGACGATGATTTCGGGGATGACGAGGCATAATTTGCCACGGATTGGCGGCAAGACAGGGGGATGGGGTGAAATATGTTCGCTGGACGGTGATAACCGTTTTGTCGCTGATCGTGGTGTTGTTGGCAATTGCCAACAGGGATCCGGTTGTGCTCAGTATCAATCCGCTGGATCGGACTGATGTGGCCAGCAATCTTGTTATGCCGCTCTTTCTGGTCATTCTGTTGTCGATTTTTATCGGGATATTGATTGGCTGGGCAGTTTCCACCCTGAAGGCCCGTGCCAGACGGCGCAAAGCCTGAGGTGCAGCATCCGGGCTTGTTTATTGTTGAGAGAGCTTCAGAGCCATGAGTGCAGATGTGACGAGAGATGAAGGCGGCCTGAAAAAGGGCGGCCTTGTTGTCGTATTTGGCGGATCGGGCTTTGCCGGCCGTCATGTCGTGCAGGTTCTGGCCCGCCGGGGTTACCGGGTTCGCGTCGCCGTACGCCGTCCCAATGCCGCTCATTTTCTGCGGCCCATGGGGGATGTCGGGCAGGTTCAGCCTGTGCAGGCGAATATTCGCGACGAGCGCTCGGTGAAGCTTGCGCTCAATGGCGCTGACGCGGTGATCAACCTTGTCGGCATTCTCCATGAAGCGGGCGCGCAGAGGTTTGATGCGGTTCATCTGGTTGGCGCTGCCCGCGTGGCCCGGCTTGCCGCCGCCGCAGGGGTTCGCCATTTCATCCAGGTTTCGGCCATCGGCGCGGACCATGACAGCCCTTCAGCCTATGGCCGCACCAAGGCCGAGGGCGAGGACGCTGTGCTGAAGGCTATTCCGGGCGCGACCATCGTGCGTCCGTCGATCATGTTCGGCCCGGAGGATGATTTCTTCAATCGCTTCGCGGCGCTTGCCCGGATTTCACCGGTCCTGCCGCTGATCGGTGGGGGAAACACGAAGTTTCAACCCGTCTATGTGCAGGATGTGGCGGAAGCGATCGCCCGCTTGCTGGAAACCCCTGAAGCCGCGGGCAAGATTTATGAGCTGGGCGGGCGCGAGACCTACAGCTTCCGGGAGCTTATGGGACTGGTGCTGCGCGAAACCGGCCGCAAGGGCGCGCTGGTGCCGCTGCCCTTCTTTCTGGCGAAAATCAACGCCTTCTTCCTGCAGTTTCTGCCCAACCCCCTGTTGACGCCCGATCAGGTTTCCTTGTTGAAAGCCGATAATGTCGTGAGCGGGGAAGCTGAAAAGGCGAGCCGGACATTGGCCGGTCTGGGCATTGAGGCGACGTCGCCCGAGACCGTATTGCCGACCTATCTCTATCGCTTCCGCCGCACCGGCCAGTTTGAGGATCGTTTCGCGGGCTAAGACCCGGGGGTCAGAGCCTCTGGGCGGAAAAAGTGTCGCAACGGCTGACCTGACCAGAGTCGAAGCCCGCCTTGAACCAGCGTACACGCTGCCCGGATGTGCCATGGGTGAAGGAATCGGGGACAACCTCTCCACGGGACTGTTTTTGCAACCGGTCATCGCCGATGGCCGTTGCTGTTTTCAGCGCCGTTTCAATATCGCCATCTTCCAGCCACTGATGTCGCGCCTGGGCGTGGTTGGCCCATACGCCCGCATAACAATCCGCCTGTAATTCCAGGCGCACGGAGAGGCCGTCGGCTCCCTCCATGCGATAGCCCTTCTGGCGGGCCTGCTCCACCTTGGTGAAGGTGCCGGTCAGATTCTGGACATGATGGCCGATCTCATGGGCGATGACATAGGCGTTGGCGAAATCACCGCCGCCGCCAAGTTGCGTCCTCATCTCGTCAAAGAAACTGGTGTCGAGATAAACCTTTTGGTCGCCCGGGCAATAGAAGGGGCCGGATGCGGATGTGGCGCCGCCGCAGGAAGTCTGTACCTGGCCTGAGAACAGCACGAGTTTCGGGGCCTGATAATGGCCGCCGGCCTGCTGGAAAATATCCCCCCAGACATCCTCGGTTTCCCCCAGAACGGCGCGCACGAAATCGGTGGTTTCGTTCCGGGGCACATCCTGCGTCTCGCCTGATGATGAGGTCTGCTGCGACTGATCCTCGATCTGGGAAAGCAGGCTCAGCATTTCGCCGGGACTTTTGCCAAACAGGAGGCCGATCAGAAGAACAGCGGCAACGCCGCCCAGCCCCAGCCTCATGCCGCCACGACCTGAGCTTGCCCCTTCTACATTGTCGCTGCGCCGCCCGTCCCGCCATTTCATGATCGCCAACCCTGTCTTAATGAAGTGCCGCATCGTCTCCGGGCGGCGGTCGCGATGCAAGACATACATTGCCGGGCTGTAATGATCTTCGGTGCGACTCTTTGCAAGTTGGTCCCTGCATGACAGGGGCACAAGGGCGTGTGTCCTCTTGGAATAGTCGCCCAGGTCCCATGTCGGATGAGAGCAATTGTGGCGGACTTTCTCGTCAGAAAAACAAGTATGAGCGCAATTTTAACCTGCTAAAGGGGGATGGGATTTAAAATAGTTCTAAAGGTTCTTGTTGGAAGCGAGTTGAATATCTAAATTAGAGTCATTCTAAAAAACGCCAGCCGCGGAGATTTACATGGGCGACCAGACCAGCGATCCGAAAAATCCATCAGCGCCACGCATGACCACATCGGCGGGCATTCCGGTGCCAGACAACCAGAACAGCATCACTGCCGGGGCCCGCGGCCCGCTTCTGGTGCAGGACTGGCAGCTCTTTGAAAAGCACGGTCATTTCAATCGCGAGCGTATCCCCGAGCGGGTGGTGCA
>JAATFR010000251.1 GCA_015655095.1 Hyphomicrobiales bacterium
ATGGACCGCGAGATAGGCCAGGCTGAGATGCGAGGCCGAGGCGAAGATGGTGCCGACCACGAGGCTTGCCATCATGCCGATGCGCGGCACGATGTAGCCTGCCATGAACGTGCCAGCGAGCGCGACCCAGAATCCGAACAGCTTGGTCACCGTAGCGATGTCGCTGTTGGAATAATGCAAACTCTTGAATAACGGGATAGCCATGGCGTTTGAAATGTAACCGGGCATGCGAAAGCCGGCGACCATGAGGAGAATGGGAATTGCCAACGGCCCGAGCCGTCTCATCAGATCCTTGATCGGATCGGTGATGGTGGCGACGAAATTTTTTGGCTGGCGATGTTCCACCATGTCCGATGGCGGTTCGGGCGCCATGAACGCCGCGATCATGCCGGGTGCCATGAACGCGGCCATGCACAGATACGCTGCGCGCCAGCCGAAGGCGTCGGCAAGATATAGAGCGCCGGCGCCTGCCACGAGATTTCCGATCCGCCAGCCGATCTCGGCCCATGAGGACATCAGGGCCTGACGCTCGGCAGGCGCGACAGTGATGCGCCAGCCATCGATGACGATATCCTGCGTTGCACCGGCAAAGCCGAGCGCCAGCGAAAACAACACCGTCCATTCCAGCCAGCGCGCGGGGTCGCCGAAAGCGATGCCGGCCAGCGTCACGATGACGCCGATCTGCGACAGTACGATCCAGCCACGCCGCCGCCCCAGCATCCGGCTGAAGATCGGCGCGTCATAGCGATCCATGAACGGCGCCCACAGAAACTTGAACTTGTAGGCCAGCGTCAGCTCGCTCATCAGGCCGAGAATGCCGATCGGCACCTTGGCCTCGGACAGCCATGCCGACTGGGTGATGTAGACCAGCAGAAACGGAATGCCGGAGGAGAAGCCGAGGCCCAGCATCGCGCCGATGCGCCGGTCGGTCACCAGATGGCGCAGCGCCATCTTGTCTTCGCCTGTCGGCATCACATGGTTTTGCATGCGCCGTGCGCCTCGCATTCACAGTCCGGTCCGTCCGGCTAGCATTTTCATATGATGCGCTGTTGAACGCCAGCCTCGCCGGGTGGGGCGGCATACCGGATATGTCCCTGTGCGCCGTGGAGGGCTCGCCAGCGGCCTCAGAGCCGCTCTGGAGCGGCTCGATCGCGGGGCGCATAAAACTCCACGGCGTCGCGCGCGATTGCGGGGCCGATGGCGCGGGACGAGGTCAAACAAAAAGCCCGGCAGAACCGATATGATTCAGGCCGGGCTAAAGTTTTCTTGGAGAAGATGAGGGATCACTATCTGCCGCTGTCGAATTTGTAGTTCAGGCGGGCGGTGACGGTGGAAATTGTCAGCTTGTCGGAGAAATGTTCGAATCTTGAGTCTGAGTAGGGGCCCAGCAAGTCAACTCCATACTCAAATGTTGTCCCGGACCATGACTGGCTTCCAAGGTCCAGATAATTATATTCGACGCCGATGGTCCAGTTGCGTGCGAAGGCATATTCGAGGCCGCCGCCGATGACGAAACCGTTGCGCCATTGGCTGTGGTCGAGAACGGCAGCCTCATACACGCCGGGAAACATCGCAAAGGTTCCATAAAGACCATTCGCGCCTTTTAGACTGGCTCCTGCGTAACCGCCCTTGATATAGGGCAACCAATTGTTGAACGCATAACCGAGCCGCACCGTCCCGGTGACGATAGAATCGATTTTACTGGTTCTTGAATAGCTTGGGGTAGTATCTGTCTCCCTCAAGCCGGCGCCATCATATTGTCCCTCGAGTCCCAGCACCCAGTTGCCGAACTGCCAATTGTAGCCGATCTGTCCTCCGTAAATGGCACCCTCGGGCGTGAAGGTTCGCACCTCTCTTCCGGGAGCTGCGGTCCAAAAACCGCCGCCGGGCTGAATATCTGCGTTTTCGTTATTTCCCCAGCCGTAGCCACCATTGGCGCCAATATAGAAGCCGGACCAGTCATAGGCCGCAACGATCGGCGGCGCCTTGGTGTACGTCCGTGCTGGTAGATCGGCCGCGAAGGCATGTCCCGAAAATCCCGCCACGACGAGCGCACCCGCTAAAATCCTTTTCATTGCCCAGCTCCGCTAAAGAATCTTGCAGAGAGACATGCCATGGCGCTGGCGGGGCCCTTACCCGCATATGCCGGGGGCGGGGTCATTCCGGCGACCTGCGGCAAAACGGACACAGCGTCATCGCGTGTTCCTTCGAGCAGGCAGCCGGTGTCTTCATCGCAACAAAACGCCCGGCAGAACCAACATGATTCCAGCCGGGCTGAGTTGGACTTGGAGAAGATTTGGATATTCTTTAATGAGCGCCGAACCAGTCGAGTTTGTAGTTCAGGCCTAACTTCACAAGATGCATATTGGTCTGCAGATCGTTGTGGTAATTCACGACTGCCTGTGGCGGCGCGATGTAACCGGCATGAATATCATCGAGCTTGATGTAATCGTACTCAAGCCGTGCCGACCAATTGCCGCTCAATGCATATTCGAGACCGCCTCCGACGGTCCAGCCGGATCGGGTGTTCTTCGATAAAGTCTGGAAAGTATTCACGAGGTCATGGTTTTCTTCCTTGACCCAAGCTCCGCCGCCTTTCAGATAAATCAGAGCGCGGTCAAATGTAGCACCCAGACTTCCCGTGGCGGTGGTGACCGATTGAATCTTTGAATTGCAGGTGTAGGTACCTCCCGTTGTGGCAGTAAAAGCGGCCGTAGAACAGGATGTTCCGCTGATGTCGCCCCAGGAGAATTCGCCTTCGGCTCCTAACACGACAGCGCCTGACTGATAAAGGAAGCCAATCTGGCCGCCTCCTAAACCGCCATCGAACTTGCCTGAACCGAGATCGAATATAAAACCCGGTCCCGGCTGCAAGAGGTCGTTACTTTGGGCGCTTTGGTTCGCCGAACCGTAACCGATATGTGCGCCCAGATAGAGCCCAGTCCAGTTCGGAGGCGCGGCGACGGGCGTTGCTGTCGTACTTGGCGCGAAATCCGCCGCGAAGGCATGCCCCGAAATCCCTGCTGCGATCACCGCGCCTGCTAAAATCCTTTTCATTGTCCAGCCCTGCCACATGAATCCCGCAGGAAGCCATGACATGGCGTGAAGGGGGCACGTTACCCGCATATGCGGGGGATCATGCGATGTTTGCCGCCACCTGCGGTAAAATCGACACAGGAGCTAGCGCAGGGGTGGGCGCATCATCGGCTGAACGCTCTTGAGCAAGGCAACGAGCTGGCTTTGCTGCCG
>JAATFR010000221.1 GCA_015655095.1 Hyphomicrobiales bacterium
GAATCGCCGCAATGGGCGATCAGCGCATTCACCAGCGTGCCGCTCTCATGCCCCGCCGCCGGGTGCACGACGAGGCCGACGGGCTTGTCGATGACGAGCAGGTCGTCGTCCTCATAGACGATGGCAAGCGGGATATCCTCGCCGCGAGGTTCGGCCGGCACCGCCTCGGGCACGCCGAGCGACACTGTCTGCCCGGCCTTGAGGATATGCCCGGCATCGAGCACCGGCCGGCCGTCCAGCAGGGCATGCCCGGCCTCGATCAGCACCTTGATGCGGGTGCGCGACAGCGGCTGGGCCTCCGCGCCCTGGAACTGGCGCGCCAGGAAGCGATCGATACGCTCGCCGGCCTCGGCAACCTCGAAGGCCCGGGAGGAAATCTCTGTGGAACTGTTCATCCGCGCTAGGTAAGGGGGAACGCGCGGAAAGCCAAGATTTCAATCCGCAAAAGCTCAGATCGCCCTTGCTGCCGACGCCGATTACCGCTATACGCGCACTCCTTGCCGCTGCTCCCATCGTCTAGTGGCCCAGGACGTCGCCCTCTCACGGCGAAAACACCGGTTCGAGTCCGGTTGGGAGCGCCAACAATTTCAAGCCCGTACACATCCTGATCACACATTTCTCCGGATAGGATCCGTGGACAAATGTCTGTGAGTTTCGGCATATCTCGACCTTGCTGATCGGCCTGTCGCCGTCCCCCAGCCCAAAAAAGGGGCTCCGAAAAAACTTCCTCGCCGAAAAATTCCAGTCCACAAAATCTTCGCTTGTTCCCAAAGTTGGAACATATTATGAAATAAGCATGCGCATCATCGCTCAAAGAACGATCGCCAAATTCATGGCGGCTCACCCGGAGACGATCACAAGCCTCTCTCGCTGGGTCAAGATCGCCAAGAATGCGAGGTGGATGACAACGAATGACGTCCAGCAGGATTTTGCAAAAGCCAAAGTCATCAATGGTGAACGCGTGAGATTTGAAGTGGCGGGCGGCAATTTTCGTATGATTGCGGCTTTCCACTTTGAAGCACAGGTGGTGTTTATAAAGTTTCTCGGCACTCACGCTGACTATGAGAGGATGGACGCTGAGACAGTTTCTCTATTCTAGAGCAAAATGCGTTTAAGCGTAAACGCTGATTTCCTCTAACTCATTGCTTTGACGCGTCTTGCGATTCTTGCCGATTCCGTCAAATCGCAAAACGCCATAGGAGACAAAAATGGACATTCGACCGATCCGCAGCGATGACGATCTGACGGCCGCTCTTCGGGAAGTCGAGCGTCTTTGGAATGCTGCTCCGGGCACGCCCGACGCTGACAAGATGGAAGTTCTGGTTACCCTCATTCAGGCGTTCGAGAACGAGCATCATCCTATCCCGGATGCCGATCCGATCGACTTGATCCTGCACGCAATGGAGGTGAAGGGGCGCACCCAGAAGGACCTTGCCGCCTTGCTCGGATCAAAATCCAGGGCTTCGGAAATCCTCAGGCGGAGGCGCCCCCTCACGATGGCGCAAGCCTACAAGATCAACAGGGAATGGGGCATACCGGCGGATGCATTGATTGTGCCCTATCATATCGAGAAGGCTGCCTGATCCGTCCTTGCCCGTCGCGTCGCGTGGCTGGCAAAATAAAGCGCCAGCTGCCGCCGCCATCACTTGCCGGCCACCCACAGGCCCAGACGCCGGCGCCGGGCGTTCTTCTGGTGTTCGATGTACTGGCTCAGGTACCAGGTGCCGAACACCAATCCCAGCCATGCGGCAAAGATCGCAATAACCCACACCATGTTCGGTCTCCTGTTCCCCGATGGCAGGGGGGGACAAATGTCCAGGCGCCGCAGCCATGCCGGCACCGTTCACCACCCATCACTATTCCCGCGGCCGTGACCTGCCTGTGAGGCGGACCTGACCGGTCCGCTTCTCCAGCGACCCTCGCCGGAAGCGGGCAACGAGCTCAGAAGAGCTCGTTGGTCAGGAATGCGATCTCGGTGCGATTGCGCGCCTTGATCTTCCGCATGATGTTGCGGACATGCACCTTCACGGTGCATTCGCCCATGTTGAGCTTGTAGGCGATGATCTTGTTGGATTCGCCCTGTCGCAGGCGGTCGATCACATCGAGCTGGCGCTGGGTCAGTCCGTCGGCGCGCCGCTTGGCAGTCGCGTCCGGAGGATTCGCGGCGGCGGATGCGCGTGGGGCCAGCAAGCCGCTGGCGGGAACGAAGGTTCCCCCGGCCCGGACCAGGCGGATGGCAGCGACCGCCACATCCAGATTGGCGCTCATGGCGATGTAGCCCATGGCGCCATGCTCGAGGGCGGTGACGATCTCTGCCGGTTCCTCATAGTCGGAGACGACGATGACACGCGCACCCGCTATGCCGTGAACGACCGGCTTGAGATCGCGCCGGACGGCAGCCTCTGTCGATTTGCGGCCCGTGGCGCACAGCAGGACGATCAGCATGCCCTCCTGCGTGCCTGCCTGTTGCCAGTCAGCGACGCTCGCATAGCCGTTGATCGCGAAGTTCGGTTCGGATGCTGCAAGACACCGCATCAGGCAGCCCCGCTGAAGCGTATTCTCGTCGATGACGACGATGCGCGTCTGCTAATCCTCCTGAGGCTTCCTGCCAGGGCGAGGTTCGCTGCTGGTCCCCGCGGGATAATCTTCCTTCTTGAATTCAAGAAAAGATGCCGGAGGTTTCAAAGGTAGTTCGGCTCTGGCAGGAAATGATTCTGCTTCCACGTAATCTAAAGAAAAATCGCTCACGGTCCCGATCTCCGAGTAATTATTTTCCAACACCGTCACTTGTCTATCGCGGACAGGACGGCAGCACTTAATATTCTGGCAAGCTTCATGTCATTCAGGTCGCGGCAGAATTGAACGCTGTGGCGGGAGCGCCCTGCCCGCCCGACGATCCATTCGATATCTTGCTCTCGCCCTTCATCGACGAAACGATGAAGGGGCAGGAAAAGCATTCGCTGTTGTGAGAGAAGCGCGCCGAAACCCAGAAAGATGCAGTCTACATCAATGCAAGGGTCAAAACGCTACGTTGTATGGCGTAGATTCTGTTCTCCATGTCCTTCTCCCATCGCGGAGTGGGTGGACTATCGGACCAATCGGCGCTTTCTGTCCTGAAAGAATTCCGAAATCTATTGCCATGCACGGAAGATAAATGGCGTAATCGACGCTCATTCGGGCGTGCTCGAGGCCGCCGGCCGTGGATTTGGCCTATGTATATACAGATTTTGGGGCGCCAGCTCGTCACCTCGACCCGAGGTCCGCGACTCCCTTGAATTGCGCGTGAAAGGTCAAGTCGAAGTCTCGGGAAAGAATGGCGCCATGACGGGCCATGCCATTCCGGACATGCCTCGGGCGCCCGGCACCCGGCCGCCGGGATCGAATATCCGCTCGCTCCCGGAGCCCCGTGATCCGAAGATCACAGGAACCCGATGGATATCCACGGTATCGTGGCAATCAGGATCAGCCCGGCGACGACCGCGCCCATATAGCCCATGATCGGCCGCAGCCCCTTCTCCGGGTCGATGCGGGCAATGGCGCAGGCCGTGTAGTAGCCCACGCCGAAGGGCGGCAGGAACAGGCCAACACCCATGGCGATGATGACGACCATCGCATATTGCACCTCGTGGATTCCCACGTCGCGGGCGATCGGGAAAAGCAGCGGCCCGAACAGCACCACGGCCGGAATGCCTTCGAGCACGCTGCCCAGCACGATGAAGAGCACGATCGAAAGGGCCATGAAGGTGCCGGCGCCGCCCGGCAGGCCGACCATCGCCTGCGTCAGCATGTTAGAGAAGCCCGATTGCGTCAGTCCCCACGACACGCCGGTCGCCGCCCCGATGATCAGCAGGATCGCTCCCGACAGGGTCGCCGTATAGACCAGCATCGGGCCAAGGCGCCGCCAGTCGAAGCAGCGATAGATGACGATGCCAACCACAGCCGAGTAGATGATGCCGATGGTCGAGACTTCCGTCGCCGTCGCCACGCCCTCCACCACCGCCGCGCGGATGAGGAACGGCAAGGCAAGTGCCGGGAGCGCAAGAACGAAGGCACGGGCGGCCTGGGCCGCCGGAACCCGTCGGACGTCCATGGGCACCTCGCTCCGGCAGCGGAAGCGCACCACGAGGCACAGGATGAGCCCCAGCACCAGCCCGGGGAGCAGTCCGCCGGTGAACAGGGCCGAGATCGACACGCCCGTCGCCGCGCCGATGGCGAGCAGCACGATGGAGGGCGGCACGGTCTCGGTCTGCGCACCGGTGGCGGCGAGCAGCGCGACGAGATCGCCCTCCTTGGCCCCCCGCTTGATCATCTCGGGAAAGAGCGCGGGCGCGACGGCCGCCATGTCGGCCGACTTGGCCCCCGAAATTCCGGAGACGAGGTACATGGCGCCCACGAGCACATAATTCAGGCCGCCCCGCACATGACCGACAAGGCTGGCCAGGAAATCGACCATGGCCCTGGCCATCCCCGTCATCTCCATCAATTGGCCGAGGAAGACGAACATGGGAACCGCCAGCAGGATGAGCTGGTTCATGCCCTCGTCCATGCGCGAAACGACGATGGAAGCCGGTATGCGGGTGGTGAAGACGAGATAGCCCAGCGTCGCCAGGCCGAAGGCGAAGGCGATCGGGACACCGGCAAAGATACCGATGGCGATGACACCCACGAAAAAGATCAGCAGGTTGAGATGACCCAGTGTCCGCAGGAAAGGCTGCAGGCCATAGAAGGCGAGAATGAGGACGACCACCGGGATCAGGGCGAGCAGCACCTGCCGCCGATCGGGCATGCGCATCAGCTGC
Source organism: Hyphomicrobiales bacterium (assembly GCA_015655095.1). GTDB lineage: Bacteria > Pseudomonadota > Alphaproteobacteria > Parvibaculales > Parvibaculaceae > JAATFR01. The sequence goes on from JAATFR010000221.1 coordinate 4,800, forward strand.
AGCACCGCGCACAGCGCCATCAGCCCGAGGCCGACCGGCAGGGCAGCCGCCCGCCACATGCCGGAGACGCCCATGCCGGGCGTGATGATGAAGGCCTCGTTCTGGGCATAGTCCATCGCCGGCTTGGAGACGAACACCAGGAAGGCCAGCGCCGCCCAGATCCCCAGCGCTTCCAGGAATTGCCTCGGTGGGCCGGTGGTCCGGCTGACGAGGGCCGTCATGCGCATATGCTCCCTCTGCCTGAAGGCAAAGGCGGCCCCCAGCATTGCCAGCCAGAGGAACAGCAGCGACGCCAGCTCGTCCGACCAGACCAGGGGATAGTGGAACACGTAGCGCGCCATGGCGCCGGAGAACAGGACGACGATCTCCAGCGCCACGAGGAAGCCGGCCGGGATGGCGATCAATGGCCCCAGGACGGCATCGATCCGGCAGGAGACCCTCGCCATGATGTCGGTGCCGGCATTGCTTGCAGCGTCCTTGCCCGACGCGATGCTCATGTCAGCGGCCCGGTC
>JAATFR010000326.1 GCA_015655095.1 Hyphomicrobiales bacterium
AGAATGCCGGTCGCCAGCGGATCGAGCGTACCCGCATGCCCGCCCTTCTGCGCGTTATAGGCGCGCCGGACCCGGGAGACGGTATCGGTCGAGGTGACGCCGAGCGGCTTGTCGACAATAACCCAGCCAGAAACCGGATCGCCCTTCTTGCGGCGTCCCATGGCTCAGCTCACTCTGCCGGGGGCATCATCATCGTCGCCATCATCTTCCCCGTCAGCCTCGTCATCATCGAAAGCATCGTCGCCATAGCCTGTACTGCGCTCGAGATCGCGGGCGACTTCGGGGGAATAGAGCAGCCGGTCAAGCTCGGCCGCCTTGTCGAAGGACTTGTCCTCCTCGAACAGCAGGCTCGGCATGAATTTAAAGGTGACTTCCCGGGCGAGTTCGCCACGCAGATAGCACTGGCTGCGGCGCAGCCCCTTGACGACCGCCGATCCATCGCCCCCGCCAAGCGGGGCAACGAAACAGACGGCATGCCGCATGTCGGGGCTCATGCGAACTTCGGAAACAGTGATCGAGCGGCCCGCCAGGTCCGGGTCGCGGACCTCGCCACGCGCCAGTATTTCCGCGAGAGCCCGGCGCACAAGTTCGCCCGCGCGCAACTGGCGCTGGCTTGGCGGCCGCGCGCCGCCCTTTTTCTTTTTGCCTCTGGAGGCGGGTTTGCGTTGCTGGGTCATGGGTTTCAAATCTCTCGGGCATCATCGAAGGGCTGAAATGATGATCCCCCGGGACAAGCCCGGGGGATCATGTTCTTCAACACGCAACAAGGCTCAGTCGAGGGTGCGCTTGATCTCTTCGACCGTGAAGCACTCGATGGTATCGCCTGCGCGCATGTCCTGATAGCTCTCGAAGGCCATACCACATTCCTGGCCGCTGTTGACCTCTTTGACTTCATCCTTGAAGCGCTTGAGGGTCGAAAGCTTGCCTTCGTGGATAACCACGCCATCGCGGATGAGACGAACGCTCGCGCCCCGGCGCACGACGCCCTCGGTAACGCGGCAACCCGCAACCTTGCCAACCTTGGAAATGTGGAACACTTCAAGAATCTCGGCATTGCCGAGGAAGGTCTCGCGAAGCTCCGGCGTGAGCAGGCCGCTCATTGCCGCCTTCACATCGTCCACAAGATCATAGATGACCGAGTAATAGCGGATCTCGATTCCGGCCTGACGGGCCGCGTCGCGCGCCTGCGCATTGGCGCGAACGTTGAAGCCGATGATCGGCGCATTCGAGGCAATGGCCAGCGTGACGTCGGATTCGGTAATCGCGCCGACTCCGACATGAAGGAGACGGGCTGCCACTTCGTCTGTGCCGAGCTTGTCAAGCGACTGGCTGATGGCCTCCGACGAACCCTGCACATCCGCCTTGATAACCAGCGGCACGATCTTCTTTTCGACTTCCTGAAGCTGGGTCAGCATCTGGTCCAGAGAGGCACGCATACCGGTGCCCGCCCGCTTGTCGCGCTCGACTCGCTGACGATAATCGGTGATTTCGCGAGCGCGGCTCTCGCTGTCGATGACCGAGATGACATCGCCCGCTTCTGGCGCGCCGGAAAGACCGAGCACCTCGACGGGAACCGAAGGCCCCGCCTCCAGCACTGTCTCACCACGGTCATTGACGAGCGCGCGGACGCGCCCCCATGCCGTACCGGCAACGATGACATCGCCAACCTTGAGCGTGCCGCGCTGGATCAGCACCGTGCCGACCGGGCCGCGACCGCGATCCAGCTTGGCTTCGATGATGACGCCTTCGGCGGCGCGATTGGGATTGGCGCGCAGATCTAGAACTTCCGCCTGAAGCAGAATGAGTTCTTCGAGCTTCTCGAGGCCCATGCGGGTCTTTGCCGAGATTTCGACGGAAAGCACATCGCCGCCGAAATCCTCCAGCACGACTTCATGCTGAAGCAGTTCGGACTTCACCCGCGTCGGGTCTGCGCCCGGCTTGTCCATCTTGTTGATCGCCACGATGATCGGAACACCGGCCGCCTTGGCGTGAACGATCGCCTCAACCGTCTGGGGCATGACGCCATCATCGGCGGCCACGACGAGCACGACAATATCCGTCGCCCGGGCGCCACGGGCGCGCATGGCGGTGAAAGCGGCGTGACCCGGCGTATCAAGGAAGGTGATCTTGGCGCCCGAGGCCATATTGACCTGATAGGCGCCGATATGCTGCGTGATGCCGCCCGCTTCGCCCGCGACCACATCGGTCTTGCGCAAAGCGTCGAGCAACGAGGTCTTGCCGTGGTCGACGTGGCCCATCACGGTCACGACCGGCGCGCGGGGCACCTTGGTTTCCAGATCATCGTCCTTGTCGATGAGGCCTTCCTCAACGTCGGACTCGGCCACGCGCTTGACCTCATGGCCGAGTTCCTCGGCGACGAGCTGGGCGGTGTCGCTGTCGATCACATCGGTGATCTTGAGCATCAGGCCCTGACGCATCAGCAGCTTGATCACATCAACGCCGCGCTCGGCCATGCGGTTGGCCAGTTCCTGAATGGTGATGGTCTCAGGAATGATAACTTCGCGGACAACTTTCTGCGGTGCTTCCTGAACGCCATGACTGCGCTTGCGGTCGCGTTCGGTGCGGCGGCGCATCGAGGCGAGACTGCGCTGGCGCTCATCGGTCTCAAACGCCTTGGTGACGGTAAGCTTGCCTCGGCGACGCGGCTCCGCCGTGCGGGCGGGAGCAGGACGGGCGGGAAGACCGCGACGGCGATCATCATCCTCGTCAGCCGCCGTACGCGCCTTGAGCGGCGCGCCGGTGATGGGCTTGCGGGCCTCGCTGTCAGGGTTGACGACAGGAGCCGGAGCAGGCGAATTGCGGTTGGAGGCGAACCCGCCACCGACAGGGCGCGGACCCGAGGCGGGACGCGCGCCAGCGGCGCGCGACGGGGCGCGACCCGCCGGACGCTCCTCAGGACCTTCACCGGCTTCCAGACGGCGCTTGGCGGTGGCGGCGGCACGCGCACGCGCAGCCTCTTCCGCTTCACGGCGGCTGGCTTCTTCCGCTTCACGAATGGCGGCTTCTTCGCGCTCCTTGGCGCGACGGACATCTTCTTCCGCGCGGCGCTTGGCATCCTCGATGGCGCGGGCGCGCTCCTCGACTTCACGAACGCGGGAATCGGCCAGCGCCGAGGCGCGGGCATTCTTTTCCTCTTCCGTCAGCGTACGCAGCACAACGCCGGAGCGAGGCCGACCGGCTTCGCCCGGACGGCCCTGCTGGGGACGCTGGTCACGGCGGCCGGGAGTCGCGGCATTGGCGCCGGGCCGATTGCCGCTCGCGGGCTGGCTGCCGCGCGGCGCGGCATTGCGGATCGGATCGGCCGTGCGCACCGGACCGGGACCGGCAGAACGCTTTAGCTCAACTTTAGGCGATTCCGCCTTTGGCGCAACCGGCTCTTCAGGGGCAGGCGCGGGAGCCGCAGCCTCGACAGGATTGAGCGCGGGTTCAGCCACCGGTTCGGGGCTGGCTTTAACTTCAGGCGCTGATTCCGGCGCTTTGGCCTCAACCGGAGCCGGCGTGGGAGCCTCCTCGGCGACAGGCGGCGGCGCTACAGGGGCCGCAACGACAGGCTTTGGAGCCACTGCCACGGGCGCTTGCGGCTCTTCGGCCACGGGGGCGCCGGCGGGCTGAGGGGTTTCGCCGGGCTTGAAAGTACGCTTGCGCTTCTTTTCAACGACAACAGACTTCGTACGGCCTGATGCAAGGCTCTGCCGCGCAGGTCCGGAGTCTACCGTCCGCTTCAGACTCAGCGTTTTCCCGCCGCCCGCCTTCAGCTTCTGTTCGCCCGATTCCGTAGTATCGTCCATGCTTATCCTTACCAAACCTTGGCATCAGCAGCCGCGGCCTTCTTCTTCCGGGCTGCCGGTTGTCGGACGTGTCCGCCCATAAACCTCAAGTCTGGCGAGATCCGCCAGAGCCTTCTCAACCATGCGCCCTTTAATCAGGGCAGCATGTATCACATGTGCGCGCCCCAATGCCAAACCCATTTCACGGGCATAGAGGGGACGCAAAACGCTAACCTCGCCAATCAGGCCATATCCCTGCGCTGCCTTCAGTCTGGCCATCATCTTGCGATGGCCATCCGGCGCGCCGTCCACGGCCTCCAGAAGCGCAGCCACGACGCCGCGCTCCAGCTTGTCCACGACCTTCTCGAACCCGCCGACGATTTCACCCGCCCGGCGGGCAAATCCCAGCGTATCAATGGCGCGGCGCGTAAGCAGCCGCTCCAAATCATCCACCAGCGTGTCGGCAACCCGGACACTACCCTTCGCCGCACGGGCGAACAGGCCCTTGCGCATCGCTTTCTCGACCAGATCGCGCTCAGCGCCGATCCAGAAGCCGCGGCCGGGCAGTTTTCCCGCCAAATCCGGCACCACCGTAGCATCGGGCCCCACCACGAAGCGGATCAATCCGCCCCGGGGAGCCGTTTCACCGCTAACGATGCAGCGGCGCTCCGGCTCATCGCGGTCGGAACGGGACATCAGCCTTCGACTTCCTCGTCTTCTTCAATATCCTCGGCCACCGCATTCTGGGCGGCCAGTTCTTCCGCCGTGATCCAGCCGACCGACACGCGGGCGTTCATGATCATGGCATTGGCTTCCTCGGCGGAAATGTCGAAACCATGGAGGAACCCGGGCTGACGCTTGCGCTCCCCATCCACGTTTTCCGTCCAGCCGATCAGATCGTCGGTGGCGCAGCCCGCCAGATCCTCGACGCTCTTCACATCGTTTTCGCCCAAGGCGACCAACATGGCCGGCGTGACGCCCTCTACCTTGCCCAGCTCGTCATCCACGCCGAGCGCCAGACGCTTTGCGTCAAATTCGGCGTTCTGCTTCTCGATATGGTCGAGCGCGCGAGTCTGAAGCTCGCGGGCCGTATCCTCGTCGAATCCCTCGATCGCCGCGATTTCCTCGACAGGCACGTAGGCCACTTCCTCGATAGAGGAAAAATCCTCGGTCGCGAGCAACTGGGCGATCACCTCGTCCACATCAAGCGCTTCCTGGAAAAGCACGCTGCGGGACTGGAATTCGCCCTGACGGCGCTCGGATTCCTCAGCTTCGGTCAGGATATCGATATCCCAACCCGTGAGCTGCGAGGCAAGCCGCACGTTCTGGCCGCGACGTCCGATCGCCAGAGATAACTGGTCATCGGGCACCACAACTTCAATACGACCGGCATCCTCATCCAGCACAACTTTCACCACATCGGCGGGCTGAAGCGCATGAACGATGAAGGTGGCGGCATCCTGCGACCACTGAATGATGTCGATCTTCTCGCCCTGCAACTCGTTGACCACCGCCTGAACGCGGCTGCCGCGCATGCCGACGCAGGCGCCAACCGGATCGATGGAGCTGTCGCGCGAAATCACCGCAATCTTGGCGCGGCTGCCCGGATCGCGGGCGACAGCCTTGACCTCGATGATGTTGTCGTAGATTTCCGGCACTTCCTGCGCAAACAGCTTCGCCATGAACTGGGGATGGGTGCGCGACAGGAAAATCTGGGGTCCGCGCTGCTCGCGGCGCACGTCATAGACGTAAGCGCGGACACGGTCGCCGTTGCGGAAGGTTTCACGCGGGATCATCTCGTCCCGGCGGACAATCGCCTCGCCACGGCCGAGATCAACGATCACATTGCCATATTCGACGCGCTTGACCACGCCATGGACGATCTCGCCGATCTTGTCCCTGTATTCGTCATACTGGCGGTCGCGCTCGGCATCGCGCACCTTCTGCACGATCACCTGCTTGGCCGTCTGGGCGGCAATGCGGCCGAACTCGATCGGCGGCAACTCATCCTCGATCAGATCGCCGACCTGGGCTGCCGGATTGCGGCGCTGCGCGGCCTTAAGCGGAATCTGGATCGCATCGCTCTCGACTTCATCCACAACTTCGAGCAGGCGCACGAGCCGGAGCTCGCCGGTCTTGGGGTCGATCCGGGCGCGGATGTCATTTTCCGCGCCGTAACGCGACCGTGCGGCTTTCTGGATCGCCTCGGCCATCGCATCGAGCACGACCTCGCGGTCAATCTGCTTTTCCCGTGCGACCGCATCCGCGATCTGCAACAACTCAAGACGGTTGGCGCTTACTGCCATGGTCTGTCTCCGACTTCATTTCCCTGGAAAGCGAGAGAGAAAGGGATCAATCCCCATCCTTGCGTCTCAGGCTTTCACGTACAAGTTCATCCGTCAGCACCAGTTTCGCATCGCCGATCAGGGCGAATGGCAAACCGATGATCTGGCGCTCACTCATGCCTTCTATATCTATCTCGACCAGGATCTCATCATCCTGAAAACCATGCAGCTCGCCCCGGAACCGGCGGCGTCCATCAATCGGCTCCAGCAATTCGATCTTGCTGTCATACCCCGCCCACCGCTCGAAATCCTTGGGCCGGGTCAAGGGCCGCGCGATGCCGGGCGAAGAAACTTCAAGCATATATTCACCCGGTATCGGGTCCTCAACATCAAGTATCGCCGACAGGTTGCGGGAAAGCTCCTCACACCCGTCAATCTCCATGGTGCCGTCAGGCCGCTCCGCCATGATCTGCAACGTATGGCCGCTCTCAAGCCCGAACCTGATCCGCACGATCTCGAATCCAAGACTCTGCGCCGTCGGACTAATCAGCTCAAAAACCTTCATCGCCGTTCCCGGCGTCGCGATGAGATGGATATCGCTGTTCGCGGGATGCGCGGAATCGAGCCCTTCAGGAATGGCAATCTTCTGACCGGTCAACAGATCCTCGGCACGCATTCGGGCAAAAGCCCGTTTAAAAAACAAAAAAAGCGGGGCCCCTGTCAGGGGACAACCCACTTACTTTTAAACCGTCGCTCATCAAGGAGCGCCGCTATGTAAGAAGTTCGTCTGAAGACTTGCGGACTATAGCCATTTCAGCGCCAAGCGCAAGAGCCTGGGGGCAAGCCCGCCAATCACCATCCGGCGCGGGCCTAGACGCCATTTCTGTAAAAATCGAGGTAATGGCCCCGCCTGCCCTCCCGGAGCGCCTTTTCCTCATAACGGGTGTGGCACCAGTCGGCGGGCGGCTGGAGCCAGTCCCCGAGGGCGCCCAAAGGCCCTGAAAAGCCGCCATGGCGGGCAACATGATCCAGCGTCCAGGCCACATAATCGTCAATGTCGCTGACAAAGCGCAGCAGGCCGCCGGGCTTCAGAACCCCGGCGATCAAATCAAGATTATCCTGCGAAATGAAGCGCCGCTTGTTGTGGCGCTGCTTTGGCCAGGGATCAGGGTAAAGGATGAACAAACGGTCGATGGAAGCCGGGGCAAGCCGCTCCAGCAGCAGGGCCGCATCCGTCGGGCAGACCCGGATATTGCCAAGCGCGCGCTCATCGATCAGGGCCAGCAGCTTGGCCATGCCGTTGATGAACGGCTCGCAGCCGATGAAACCGACGCCGGGGTTGTTCCCGGCCTGAAAGGCCAGATGTTCGCCGCCGCCAAAGCCGACCTCAAGCCAGACCTGCGCGGGCGGAGCCGCAAAAAGGGTCCGGGGGTTCAGAGGCGTCTCATCGGGCATCCATTGCCCCGGAACGTCGATCCGCACCTTCGGCAGAAGCGTCTCCATCAGGCCCGCGTGCCGGGTGCGCAGGCGCTTGCCCTTGGAGCGCCCATAAAGTTTCCGGCGGCGAGGGGTCTCGCCGCCGGATGGCAGATCATCTTCTGGTTCACTAACCATAAGCCGTCAGCGGATCGCGGCCTTGAGCTTGTCGGCAAGATCGCGGGCTTCCCACGAGAAGCCGCCGTCAACCTCCGGCGCACGGCCGAAATGGCCATAGGAGGAGGTGCGGGCATAGATCGGCTTGTTGAGGGCCAAATGCTCGCGGATGCCGCGGGGGGAGAGATCCATCACCTGCGGGATGACCGCCTCAATCGCGGCCTCATCCACCTGGCCGGTGCCATGCAGATCGACATAGATCGACAGGGGCTTGGAGACGCCGATGGCGTAGGAAAGCTGGATCGTGCAGCGATCGGAAAGGCCTGCCGCCACGATGTTCTTGGCAAGGTAGCGCGCGGCATAGGCCGCCGAGCGGTCAACCTTGGTCGGGTCCTTGCCAGAGAACGCGCCGCCACCATGAGGGGCTGCGCCGCCGTAGGTATCCACGATGATCTTGCGGCCGGTCAGGCCCGCATCGCCGTCAGGACCGCCGATCACGAAAAGGCCGGTCGGGTTGGTGTAGAAGTGCTCATCGTCGCACATCCAGCCTTCCGGCAGCACCTGGAGCGCATAGCCGCGCACGAGTTCACGCAGATCCGCCTGCGACACATCCTCGTGATGCTGTGTCGAGACCACCACCGAGGTCGCACCGACAGGTTTGCCGTTTACATATTTCAGCGTCACCTGGCTCTTGGCGTCGGGGCCGAATTCCGGACGCTTGCCGGACTTGCGGTCTTCCGCCATCAGCTTGAGCAGGCGATGGGAATAGTAAAGCGGCGCCGGCATCAGCTCCTCTGTTTCGATGCAGGCATAGCCAAACATGATGCCCTGGTCGCCCGCGCCTTCATCCTTGTTGCCGCTCGCGTCCACGCCCTGCGCGATATGCGCGGACTGGGCGTGCAGCAGCACGTCGATCTGGGCGGTCTTCCAGTGGAAGCCTTCCTGCTCATATCCGATGTCGCGGATCGCCTGACGGGCGGTCTCCTCGACGACGGCCGGCGTGATGGAGGCAGGTCCGCGGACTTCGCCCGCGATCACAACCCGGTTGGTCGTCGCCAGAGTCTCACAAGCCACACGGGAATAGGGGTCGGCCGTTAGGAACAGATCAAGAACTGAGTCCGAAATCCGGTCGCAAACCTTGTCGGGGTGCCCTTCGGAAACGGATTCACTCGTAAACAGATAGTCGGATCGCGCCACGACGTCCCCCTGAGAAAGATGGCAGGCAGATAGAGGCCATAAACAACCGCCATCTTCTGGCAGGGAAGACCACAGGGGTCAAGCCGCGATCCCTGCGTCTTTTGCATTGTCCGGCCGGACATTCCCCGCAATATTGCGGGCAATCAAACTTCCGTTTCCCGTTTCGCCGTACTGTGACAGCGAGAGGCGAGAGGCGCGATAGCGGCAGCCGCAAGCAGCATCAGAAAATAGATGAGATCGCCAAACCGGGCGTAGGGCGTCATCGCCAGCGCCTTGGGCAGACGCCCGTCAATGACCCCGGCGCGGTCGAGCCCACGCGAGTCGAGAACCCGGCCATAGCCATCAACAATGGCCGAAACGCCCGTGTTCGCGGCCCGGATGACCGGCAACCCTTCCTCCACGGCCCTGAGCCGGACCTGCGCGAGATGCTGGTAAGGTCCGGCGGAATGGCCGAACCAGGCGTCATTGGTGACGTTCACAATCCATTGCGGCCTCTCCGCCGGGTCCGTGACCGCGCCAGAAAAAATGATCTCGTAGCAGATCAGCGGGCTGACCGGCGGAACACCCCCGATATGGAGCGTCTTCGGCCCCGGTCCCTCGTCGAAGCTGCCCTGAAGCTGGGACAGCTTGCGCAGGCCGATGCGCGACAGCAGGTGCCGGAGCGGCAAATATTCCCCGAACGGCACCAGATGAAACTTGTCATAGACCGCGAGAATGGACGGCTGGCCGCCCTCATGCCCGATCACATAGATGCTGTTGTAGTAATGCTCAAAGAGCCCATCGGATTCCGACAAATTGCCGTCAGCGCGAATGCCGCCCGTGACAAGCAGCGCGCCGGGCGGCAGCATGTCGCCCAGAATATCGAGCAAACGCGGCTCGCGCGCCAACAGATAAGGCAGCGCCGATTCGGGCCAGACGAGGATGGTCTGCGCCGTGAGCCCGGTCGGCGCATCATCGCCCGGTGACGTCGAAAGCGAGAGATATTTCCGCAATATCCGGGCGCGCGCCTCCGGGTCCCATTTCGCCGTTTGGGGAATGTCCGGCTGAACGATCCTGATCTGGATATCCGGCACGGTTTCATTGGCCGCGCCAGAGAGACGCCAGGCTCCTCCTGCAAAAAGGAGAACGACCACGCCGGTCGCGATCAGCGGCCCGCGGGCGCCTTTAAGCGCAAAGGCGCCCGCCACCAGCATGGCGATGAGCGAAAGCCCATAGGCCCCGGTGATGGCCGCCACCTGCATCAGGGCTGGCGAGGCCGTAAGGGCATGGCCGATCAGGTTCCAGGGAAAGCCCGTCAATATATGGCCGCGCAGCCATTCCGCCACGCACCAGCAGATCGCCAGCACCATTATCCGGCCATAGCCGGGCAGCCAGTAAAGCCGCCCGAGACCGACCACGAAGGCGGGAATGAGCGCGAGCCCGGCGGGCAGAAGCGTGACAGCGAACGGCATCAGGAGCGCGAATTTTTCCGCATCCACCAGAAAGGCCTCGCCGATCCAGTAAAGCCCTGCGAAGAAAAAGCCGAAGGAAAAGAGCCAGACCGTGGCAAAGGCCCGGCGAAAGAGCCGCCGCCTGCTCGTCGCCTCGATGTTGTCGAGGTGCCAGATCAGGACCGGAATGGTGACGACGAGCAGCGGCGCAAGCCCAACGGGCGGCATCGCCAGCGCGCTGACAATCCCCGCCAGAACGGTGACGAGATGCCGCCTCCAGCCCGTGAGGGAGCCCAGCCGATATATCGGTCCCGCCCACATCAGGATCTGGTTTCAGCCGTTGTGGACAAGGCGCTTTCCTCCATCCCGGCAATGGCGGAAGGGTCGGGCGCATGGTGGATGCGCAAATGCTTTATCCGGCGCGGGTCGGCATCCTTCACCTCGAATTCGAGACCGAGCGGGTGGCGCACCAGCTCGCCCCTTACAGGAACGCGACCGACGAGGGAGAATACGAGGCCGCCCAGCGTATCGACGTCATCCTCGGTTTCCTCATCGATCAGCTTCACCCCGGTCATCTTTTCCAGATCCCCAATCGTCGCGCGGGCATCCGCTTCTATGGTGCCGTCCTCGCGGCGCACCAGCATGGGCGCTTCGTCCTCATCATGCTCATCCTCGATCTCGCCGACAATTTCCTCGACCAGATCCTCGATGGAGACAAGTCCGTCCGTGCCGCCATATTCATCAATGACAAGCGCCAGGTGCATCCGCGTCGCCTGCATCTTCACCAGCAGATCGAGTGCGGGCATGGAGGGCGGCACGAACAGAACGTCGCGTCTGATGCCAGAAAGCGAAAACTCTTCTGCCGTGACACCCCGGCTTTCAGGGTCCGCATTGGGCGCAAGAAAAGTGACGATATCCTTGATGTGGATCATGCCGACCGGATCATCCAGCGTCTCGCGATAGACGGGCATCCGCGAATGGCTCGAATCGGCATAGGCATCCAGCACCTCCTGCAGGGTCGAGCGCTCCTCCACCGCCACCACATCGGCGCGAGGCACCATCACGTCATAGACGCGCAATTCGCCGAAGCTCAGTATGTTGAGCAGCATGTGCCGTTCTTCGGGCCCAAGCTTGTCGCCGATATCGGTATGACCTTCAAGCACATCCTCAAGGCTCTCGCGCAGCGAGTCGTTTGCGTTGCGGCCCATAATGCCCCGCAGGGCCTGCGCCAACCGCGAACCGATGCCGGTGCGGCGCTCAGATCTGGAGTCGGAAGATCGGGGTTCTGATGTATGGCTCATGGGTGCAAAGGGGCTCAGCCTGGAATAACCGCCCGTTCGGCGGCATAGGGATCGGCAATATCGAGGGAGGCCAGAATATCGCGTTCCAGCGCCTCCATCTCCTCGGCCTCGGCATCGCTTTCCTCATGGTCATAACCCAGAAGATGCAGAAGTCCGTGAACGGCCAGATGGGAAAGATGATCGGAAATTGTTTTCCTCTGCTCTCTCGCCTCATCAACAATGGTTTCAAACGCAAACACGATGTCGCCGAGCGGCACGGGCGTTACCCCCGGCGCGCTCGCCCCCATGGGAAACGAGAGCACATTGGTTGGCTTGTCCTTGCCGCGCCATACCTTGTTGAGCTCGTGCACGAAAGCATTGTCGGCCAGCACAAGGCTCACCTCGGCCGCGGTTCCATCCCCCGCCCAGGCATAGGCGGCGCGAACGGCGGCGATGGCAACGTCGCGGGCCGACGGGTTCCAGCCGTCCATCTCCTCGACCACATCGACCTCAAGCGTTCCCGCGCCCGGTGAAACCGGACGCAGCAGGCGCGAACTTCGAGGCTCTTCATCGCTCATCTTGTCATCCATCAGGACCGAATAGGTCATCGTCCGTCAGGACGGGGCGCGGCGAGCAGGGTCCAGCAAATCACGCTCCCGCGCATTATAGGCCTTGACGATGCGCGTGACCATCGGATGGCGGACCACATCGACGTCGGTGAAGCGAACGGTGCCGACGCCCTCGACCCCGCTCAGCACCTCAAGCGCGTCGCCCAGCCCCGATTTGGCCCCGAACGGGAGATCGACCTGCGAGGGGTCGCCGGTGATCGCCATGCGGCTGTTCTCGCCAAGGCGGGTCAGGAACATCTTCATCTGCACCGGCGTGCAGTTCTGCGCCTCGTCGAGAATGACGAAGGCATTGGTCAGCGTGCGTCCGCGCATAAAGGCGAGCGGAGCCACCTCTATTTCACCCGACTCGATGCCCTTGACCACCTGTTCGCCGGGCAGCATGTCGTAAAGCGCATCGTAAAGCGGCCTCAGATAAGGATCGATCTTGTCGCGCAGGTCGCCGGGCAGAAAGCCGAGCCGCTCGCCCGCCTCGACGGCGGGACGCGACAGGATGATCCGCTCGACACGCTTCTGCAGCAGCATGTTGACCGCCACCGCGACCGCCAGATAGGTCTTGCCGGTGCCCGCCGGGCCGATGCCGAAGACAAGCTCATTGTCGAGCAGCGCCTCGATATAACGCCCTTGAGCGACCGAGCGGGGATTGACCAGTCGTTTGCGGGTGCTGAGGCTGCGGTCGTTGGAGCCGCGGTTGCGGTCTTCGAGCGGCGCAGTCGCGATGCGGATTGCTCCGTCAATGTCGCCGGAGGTAAGCGCCGCGCCG
>JAATFR010000153.1 GCA_015655095.1 Hyphomicrobiales bacterium
TAAAAGGGATCTCCTGAGGCAACCTGTAGAGCTCAAATAGGGTTAAGGGTATTCGGGGACGACACAGAAGTGGGAACATATAATTCCTCCTAGCTCTGTATACGGAGGGCCTCGCGTACGACCAAAAGCTTGTATTAGACTAGCCGTCGAAGCGGCCCGGAAAGTTTTGCAGCAGGTAGAAGGAGCGGCCCAGCACATGGCCTTCGGGCACGGGCACGAGCTGGGGCACATCGAGGCGGCTCAGTATGGCCTTGAGGCGGGCGGCCTGCGGGCTTTCCAGGCCGGGCACTGCGCTGTTCTGGTCGCGGGTGTCGAACAGGATCAGGCCGCCGTTCTTCATGTAGATGTTGAGCTTCGCCACGGCCTGCGGCGAAGGATCGGGGGTCGCTTCCGTCACGGGCCAGTAGATCACCGGAAAGAAGGCGAGGTCATCCCGGCCCGGATCGACGCCCATGGGTGCGCCCGGCTCCAGCGCGGTGCGCGCCGCCAGCGCCGTGGTCAGTCCCTGCAAACCTGCTTCGCTGACCTGATCGACGGAGGGATCGCCCGTGATCACATAGGCCAGATGCGTGTCGTGGCTTGCCTTGATGGCGAACGCATCGTCGGCGCGGGCCGGTCCCGCATGGCTGAGAGCAAAGCCCAATCCCAGGACAAGGATCAGCGCCGACCCGCGCCCGAGCTTGCGCCGGATGAAGCGGGCGGGCCGGGTGATGCGTTGCGTTTCGAACCTGCCAGTGATGTGGAACGTCGCCAGCGTATCGAGCAGCAGCAATCCAAAGACAAGCGCCCAGGCAAAAGGAGCAAGGCTTGTTTCAACGCTTTGCGCGTAAGGCCTCGATACGGTGCCGGGCAGCGATGCCGGGATGGGTGATAGCTGTTGATTGGCGCCAAGCGCATTCAGTGCGCTGGGAGAGGCGGCGGGCCCATAAAGCCCCGGGGGATGGCGCGCGTCGCCCGCCGGGTGGCCAAGGGCCTCACGCGGCAGGGCAAGGGCCGTGACGGGCGGTGCGCCGAGTTGACCGAAGCCATCGAGAGTGCTGACCGGGGCCAGCACAGAACCTGCCGCCTGCGCTGCGCCATTATCGGGGCCAACGGCTTGAGCATCATCCAGCAGTCGCCGCAGCATTTCCACATAGAGGCCGGAATAGGGCAGGTTCGACCATTGCACGTTGGCGGTCACATGGAACAGCACGATCCGTCCCTTGCCCCGGTTCAGGGCGGTGACGAGGGGGGTGCCGTCCTGCAGCCGTGCCCAGACATGCCCCTGCATGTCCGCTCCCGGCTCGGCCAGCACCTGCCGGTTGACGGTCACATCCGGCGGAATATCAAGGCCGTAAAAGGGGCTCTGCGGCTCGAACGGACTCAGCTTCTGCGGCGTGGTCCATGAAAGCGCGCCGCCCATGGCCCGGCCGCCGGTCCGCAGCGGCACGGGGATAAGATAATCGGACTGCGCGGCAAGACGCGGCCCAGCGAAGCGGATGAGGAGGCCTCCCGCCTCGACCCATTGGGCGACGGCCTCCCGGTCGGGGCCGGAAAGCGTGCCGACGTCCGCCAGCACCAGTACCGAAAGTGGATGGGCAAGGAGGGCGGCGATTTCGCTCGCGCCGGTCTTGTCGGCGTCTGTTTTGACGATTTCCGCATAGGGGGCCAATGCGCGACGCAGAAAGTAGAGGTCCGACAGGAGCGGCTGACTGTCCTCGCCGGGTCCCCCTGAAACAAGGCCGACGGTGCGCCGGCGCCAGCGGCCATCGAGCAGGCTGACCGCCCCCGCCGAGCGCTCGCCCGCCATTTCCAGCCGGGCCAGGCGGTTGCGCAGTTCAAGCGGCAATGCGATGGCAAGGCTTGCCTTGTCCGCGCCGCTGGCGAAGGCGTAGGGCTCTTCCGCAATCACCCGGCCATCCTCGCCGAGCGCCCGGACAAAGCCCGTACGGGCCTCCCCAGGGCCGGGACGGACGAGGCTGAGAGTGAGGCCGTTCTGATCCGTCGATGGCGGCGGCAGCGCAAGGGCTTCATGCCCGGTGCGGGGCGTGTAGAGGTTGACGGAGGAATCTTTCGCGAGCTTAGCCAGTGACGCGGCAAAAGCCTTCGCATCGCCATTGTCCACGCCATCGCCGAGCCAGATCACATCGGGTGCGGTCTTTTCGGTTTCAGACATTTTTTGAAGGCGGAGCGCGAGGGCCAAGCGGTCCGGGGCAAGGGGTTGGGGAAGCCAGCCACGGGCAAGAGCGAGGGCATCGTCAGGGGCATGAAA